>NZ_JAAHHE010000134.1:0-17751 GCF_010692525.1 Moorena sp. SIO3B2 | reverse complement strand
CTTGGATCGATAAAGATCCCAACGCTTCGGGAGACCTGAGCACTACTGGGACTGGAGAAATCCTGTCTCAGCAACTTGGGTCGCTGAACGAAGAATCCCCCGGTTTCTAACCGTGGGGAGTGTCAAGAATGGTTTATTTATCCATTACCAAAAATTACCCTAAAAGAAACCGGGTTTGTTACCTAGATTAAGGGATATCATAATCTGTTATTCTTTCCTCTGCTGTAGCTGATCTCCCTATCTCCCCATGACCTGATCTGATCACCGGATCACTTTTCTTGCCAGACTTTTAGCCAAGCAGTTAGTGCTTGCGGCATTTCTAGATCTAGCGGTCGTTTCATAGCAGTAACAAAATCCTCATCTGGGTCACCTAATCTTCTGAAGCTGTGATCCAATCCAGGAAAAATATGAGTTGTCACATTCCTATTACCAGCATCGATAAGTGCTTGCTGCATTTGTTGAGCTTCTTCTGGAGGTGTATTGTGATCCAAGGCACCATGTAAAATCAGTACTGGGCATTTGACCTTGTCCACAAATAAATAGGGAGGATTCTCAAAATGCTCTTGACCCAGGGGTAGGTAATAATTAAAAGACCAATCTTCATCTCCGATGCGAAAGAACTCTTCACCCCTTTTTGCCCTAGCATAAATTTCATCAATCTGTTTGTATATCCAGTAAATCAATGGCATATTTTCTTTAAAATTTGTGATAGTTGTACTATCTAACTTTTCAAAGGCTTTGGCTTGCCATTTCAGTATCCCTTCCAGGTTGTTATAAATGCCCCCTTGCCAAACAAAAAACTTAATGTCTGGGTCAGAAGCTGCTAAAATCAAAGCAATTACAGCCCCTTCACTTTGACCAAGAACTCCGATTCTACTGCTGTCAATCTCAGGAATACTCCGCATCCATTGCAATGCCATCCGAGCATCATCTACCAAGTCAAATAGTCCAGTAGTATTAAAATTTCCTTCGCTTTGACCACATCCTCGCTTATCGTATCTAAATGTCGCTATCCCGATTTCCTCAAGAATTCTAGCTTCATCCCGGAACAGGTTTCGCTCTGGTAATGGTGTAGGGAACCAATCGGTTTTTGAATTATCTAGATTTCCGTCTCTTGTCTGAGGAAAAGACCCTCCAATGAATAGGCAAGCGGAGGGGTTTTCCACACCTTCTGGTAGGGTAAGTGTTCCATAAATCCTTGCACCCTTGGATTCAAAGAATTCTTGTCTTTCCATTTTCAAAAAATCCTGATCACTCTAACTATCATTATTGGTAGCAGGAATAAAGTAAATTGGGATTATTCATTTACCGGTCGAATAGGAACTTGAACTTCACTGCGCTTTAGGGGTTCCGGAACAAAGGGAGAATCATAAAAAAAGCGACGGGGTGTACCAACGACTGTATACTCCGAGTGTTGGGCTAACCATTCCTTCAACTGCTCAATACTCTGTTGGTAGCTGATATAACTATAGGTACCTTTCATGCCAAGGCTGACTACGGTCATTGGTGGTATGTCTTCTACGCTAATATTTTCTTCAATCTGCTCAGGATTGATATTACGGCGGTGATATAGAAATGATACATAAGCCTCACCAACCTGAGCAAAGGAACCTCCCTGGCTAGTTTCCAGGGTACTGATCGGATAACGAGTCTCTACCGGAGCAGTCATGGAAATATCGTTAGAGCTAATATGGCGGTACAGGGTGCCAAAAGCACGATTAGCTGCCTCAGACAGTTCCCCAGAGTAGGGTACTGTGGCAGCGCGATAGGCAGGGTAGTGTTTGATTTCGATTTTGCCAGCTGGGGTAGGAGGTGGAAACCCTTCTGGTAAGGGAGCAGAGGCAGCACTGAACACTCTCCATCCCAGTAAGACAATTGCCAGTAAGCCTACAGGCAAGAGAAATTTGGATAGCTTCATCAGGGAGTAAAATTAACTAACAGTGAAAGGTAAGCATTCAGCGTGTCGCGTATCAGCGTGTCGCGTATCAGCTTTGTGGCACAGGCTTCGACGCTGTGACGTAACGAATGCTTACGATCAATATTAGTTTCATATAGCGTTTGTATTTAAGATGTAAACTTAGGAGGTCTTTTTTTATGTAAGCATTCAGCTAATGCGCTACGCGCACGCTACTTGAGGTGCGGTCAGCGGTCAGCTAATCAACGGGAGGTAGCAAACAAGCTTACGGTTCTAGTACGGCTGGTTGAAAATCCCTGCTCGTTAGCACCTTAAGTAGTGGGCGTTGCTGAATAGGGAATGAATAGGAGTGGGGTGCGCATCATGCCTGCCCCCAAATATCAGGAACGGGCAAGATGCCCATTCCACAGGTGCGACCCGTGGCGAATTTAATAATTAGATGCGGAAAGCGCACCTAAAAACTCTTCAAATCATTCCATTATTAAGCAACGCCTAAGTAGTGTGCCCATAGCGCATAACCTGATGGCTGATGGCTGATGGCTGATAGCTGAATGCTTACGCTATAACTAATGAATTACTGGTTGATGAAGTCGGAACCACAAGTCTATAGCATCACTGATCTGGAAAAAGAAGGGAAAACAATTTGGGATGGGGTTCGTAATTACCAAGCTAGAAACTTTCTGCGTGAAATGAAAGAGGGAGACTTAGCTTTTTTTTACCATTCCAACACTAAACCCCCTGGAATTGTGGGCTTAATGGAAATTATTAAAAGTGAAGTCGTTGACCCAACTCAGTTTGACCAAACTAGCCGTTACTATGACCCCAAATCAAGTGTTGAATCTCCTCGGTGGCATACTGTGCTAGTGCAATTTGTCGAGGTTTTTCCCCATTTCCTAGAGCTTTCAACCCTTAAACAGGAATTTAGTGACCAAGAGCTATGGGTTACTAGACGTGGAAATCGACTCTCGGTGATGCCAGTTTCTCAGGCAGTAGCTCAGAAAATTCTAGAGATCAGTCAAGCTACAAACCCAAGTCAAAGGTAATATTTCAGGCAGATGAATGATGGATTAGAATATTTAATGACCCCTATGCTAGAGAATGTCAAGCATGTCAAAAATACTGTAAGATGATCAACTTGTCACGAGCAGTACAATGGCGACGACGCCTACGAGTTTGGGGGTTATTAACTATAGCAATGTTCTTGTGTGGCTGGCTGCTAATTAATACTCTGAGATTGCAGGCAGCAGCATCAGCACCTGTGGATACGTTCTTTGTGCTAGGGGGGAGTATTCGTCGAGAAATCCATGTTGCTGAATTAGCCAAACAGTACCCAGACAAGCGAATTCTGATTTCTCATGGATCCCCAGACCCCTGCATTTGGCTAATTTTTAAGCGGGAGATGGCATCTTCGGAACAGGTTTGGTTAGAAAAGTGTGCCAATTCTACCTTTGGTAACTTTTTCTTTAGTATCCCAATTTTCCAGCGGTGGGGTGTTCGTAAGGTCAAGTTAATTACCTCTGGCACCCATGTACCACGGGCTCAGTGGATGGCGCAAATTCTACTGGGAGCTCATGGGATTTGGGTAGAGACAGATTTGGTGCAAGAGAAAGGTATTCCTGGTAATTCTGAATCCCCTCTCAAAACTGGGATAGACATTGCTCGCAGCTTGGTTTGGGCGCTACTGTCTCAAGTTATTCAACCCCGATGCTCTGATCTAATCCAACTCACGGATGTAGACATAGAGGCTTGGCGTGAGTCAGGTTTCAAGTGTGAGCATCAGGGGGGAGATTTGATCTCTACTGTCAGCCGTGCAAACCAAAAACAGCAAGGTTCGTTGTTGAAGCAAGAATCCCCGTCTCTGAGCGAGCGGGGAGTGTCAACATTAACCCAAAGGTTCAACTGGGTCGTCACTTGACTATGCGCTTCCAGGGAGCAAAGCCATTTTCAACACCTTTAAGACTAGCAGCCAAGCTGGGGTAATGTCGGAGCACAACACTTATGAAAGTGTTCTTTTCAATCCAGTCCAGACCGAATTGAGTATAGATTTCGGCAGTGTAATCCTTGGTAAAGAAGCGATCGCTTTTCAGTCGTCGGGATGCCATCAGGATGAATATCCGAAAGGCGGTATCGCTGAAACCAAATCCCTTGGGAGGATTTTCGGCAAACATACCTATCATTAGGTCTACACTATCGATATCATTGTTGTAAACTTCCCGCAATTCTTTCGCCCATTCTGGTTTCTCAGTGATTTCCTCGAAGGATTTAACTCGATCGCGACCAATTAGTTCCCGGAACTGGTTGTAACGGGGAACCCCTCGCTCCCGATCTCGGAGGATATCTACAGCAGCTAAGTCAAATACTTCACCGTTGTCCCTCACTAGCTGCTGCAATTTCTTTGGATAATTGTAAAGGGTGACAGCACCTGGGTGGCTGATTCCAAAGGAGTAGAATAAATCAGCTATATCTACCTGTTCTAGAATGGCACGTGAGCGCTTGCCAGACACTTCAAAAAAGTCTTTCGTCAGCAGCTCTTTACCGTCTTGAACCGAGTAAAACTGGAATTCATCGGGGATGAGGGGATGCATCCGATACACAGAAACGAATTCTTCGGTGAGGTAGAAGGGAGCACCATGGTGGTCAGTGGCTGAGCCGATAATGCCGCTGACTGCTTCACTGTCCCCAAGACGCCCAAAGCGATTTTTGAATTCCTGACCTAATAGACCCCACCAATTAGCTCTCATGGCAACTTGCACGGCGGGATGCCCCAGGATGCCCGGAGTCCATTCCACAGTATGAATTTTAGCTAGCAAGGCAGCATTAATCAGTCGAGCGTGGTCGAACAGGTCATCATCTGTCCAGTCAGGGTATTGTTTTTTCAGATGATCACAGATAGTGTTGTGCTCTTTGACGAACAGGATATGCAACATGCTCAGTCCTATCCACCAGTTATCGTCAAAGCCCACAATATCGATTCCGTTCTCTGGGTTGACAGGTAACAAACCGTCATCACCAATGATCATCTTACCATCGACATGGCTACGCACCTTATCGATAGTTTCCTGATAACTGCCATAGATTTGGGAAGCATCCCACCAGTGAGTTTCTCGGTTGATAAAGGTTGGGGGATTGTTGGTATCGTCTTCAGAACGAGTGGGGTCTTTTGGAGTTGTTTCGATTTCCAGAGGTCGATGCTCTTCGGGCCAGGGGTCATCCTGTTCCAGAGGAATCTCGATTTTCTCCTGGGATTCATTATAGCCATGAGAAAACCAATCGTGGGTCTGGAATTGAATCCATGCTGCAGCTGTTAGGTTTAAGGTCGAAGCTGGTACAAATTCATCCCGCGTCAATAACTTCCGACTGATAGTACGGGGATTGGGATTGAGTAAATTCTTTTCGTCGGGGTAGGCGTATTTCAGGGCTACATTGCGTCCAAAGCGGGTGCCAGCCATACCCATTTTAGGATCATTGGGGTCATTAAATGAACCATCTGCTGTGCGAATTTTCAGATGGCGACCATCAGGACTAGGAGTCGGTTCAGGGGGCTCCCCTTTTGTGGGTAATTGGGAAGTATCGTGCAGGTTTTCTTCCCGCATATTATCCCGGAATTTATTTAATTTTAATAGGGCTAGAGGAGTAGGGAACTCATGCCAAGGTTTCTTTGTCATTGTGCTAATTCCTTTAGTTATTACCGAGGGATTTAATGTTTTAGGTTTGGAGTGTCAGGAATTCTCGTGGGAGCTTACTAATCACTCCTAAGCCTAGGTGAATAAGACTGGGCATGATCTTAATTCACCGTTGTCTAGCTCTTTCTATTTCTCAGTTTTTTATGTTCATCATAACTCATTAATTTATAAATTAAAGAGGATGACCTAATAAATTTAGTGTTGTCTAATTGTCTAGAATTGACAGTACCCATCTGGGGTACTCTTTGCTGATCACTGAACTGTCAATAAATTTCACAGTCAAGGGTCAAGGGTTAACAAATTGGATATCCTTTTCTTGGAAGTACGCTGGTAGAGGGTCTCGGGAGAGTACATTGGTTTTGGATGTCAGCTGCTGCTGGTCTAGGAGAATTGCGATCGCACTCTTACACACAAACAGGATCAAATCCCTTCCGGGACAAGTACGAGATCCTCTCAGAAACAAATTGGAGTAAGTCGAATTGTCATGATCCCTCGGATCTAGCCACCGTTGAGGTACAAACGAATCGGTGGATGGGTCTCGTGACCGTTCCCGTTGCATAATCGGGAAAAAGTGCAGAATTTCCATGTCTGGGGGAATACGGGTGTTATTATACCTGTCGCCAGCTGTTGTGATGTGAAAGGTTCTGGTCACTGGAGGGAACAAACGACCAGTTTCCAACAAACAAGCTTCTAAATAGCTGAGTTTAGCAATGGTTGAGGCTTGCTCCAACGAACCTGTTTTCTTGATTTCCTGTCGCACCCGTTCCAGCACCTTTGGTCTAGAGGTAATCATAGTCAGGGTTCTCGCCAGCAAGTCAGTCCCTGAACCAGTAAAAGTAAACATCCAGTGGGGGATTTGTTGTAGGAGTTCCTCTTCGGTAGTGTAGGGCTTTATGCCATGAGCCATAGACAACAGAGAGGGCTTTTCAGACGCTTCGCTGCCTTCCCAAAGCTGCTCAAGAGTTTCATAAAATTTTTCTAAACGCTTAGTTTCAAACCTTCCCAATACAATCCGCTTGATCGGATTTCCCACCATTGAGAATAACACCTGTATATCCTTGACCAACCGCCCAGGAGCAACATTTTCCCCAAACACGATGCCAAGCATTGCCTCACCCATACATTTCCGGATATCCTCAATGTTGGATACTGGCTTTGAAAAAGCATGATGTACCTGTTCGAGGAAAGCCTGTTGGTACTGGTGCTGGCAACCTGTGCCAAGCACTCCCTCGTTATAAGGTCTCAGGCGCTGCCACTGTTGATCATGGCTGATAGTGAGGGCGTTGGGAGCAAGGAAAGACATACCATCCTTCTTGAGATTGCCTTCGATATAGCCTTGGCTGTCCGGTGGGTCTTGTAAAATGTGGTCTGATAAGTCACGCCCAGATACTAGCAACACTTTCTTGAGAAGAAAGTTTAGAATGACATTTTTACTACCATAGCGTTTGATGACATCACCAATCCAACCCCCTAATACTTTTTCAAGGTCGAAACCACGGGGGTTACGGATAAAGCCACTGGCTAGATTACCCAGAAGCCGTAACAAGTCGAGTACATTGGTAGAAGGGTAGGTGTTCATTATTCATTGCTCATTGTTTCGTTGACAAATCTTACTTGAGGCTTTACTGAGACTTATCCAGTAAGCATTCAGCCGTCAGCCGTGAGCTAAAAGCTCACGCTACTTGAGGTGCGGTCAGCTGACGTAACAGAGATTAAACCAATGCTTACTTGTTTTATTCAAAAGCTGAGAGCCGATAGCTGATAGCTGATAGCTGATAGCTGATAGCTGATAGCTGATAGCTGATAGCTGATAGCTGATAGCTGATAGCTGAATGCTTACCATATCCATTGCTTCTATTTTCCTTAAGGCTATCAGCTTAAGCCAGAATTTCTCAATCCACTCCCTAATCAGAACTAGTGGCTACTTTCTTGCATGCTTCTCACCACTTGGGTTACTAGATTTCGGGGCATAAATCTTATACTGAGGGCAAGCAACTGGTTTTTGAGACCAGGCACAACAACAGTTCGATTTTTCATCAGACCAAGATAGCCAATCCTAGCAACAGTTTCAGCAGTCATAATCTTTTGTCCACTAACCAGCTTAGAGTCTTCCATGTTTGCCCGAGCTTGAAAACCCGATTCTGTTGGTCCTGGACACAGAGTAGTTACCGTCACCCCTGAACCCTTGAGTTCATTGGCAATTGCCTCGGAAAAGGATAGGACATAGGCTTTCGTGGCATAATATACTGCCATCAACGGACCAGGCTGAAACGCTGCTGTGGAGGCAATATTTAAAATTTTTCCATACTGTTGTTGCACCATAGCTGGCAGAAATAATTTGGTCAAATGGGTCAGGGCTACTATGTTTAGCTGCATCATGGCTAGTTCAGTAGCCAGGTCTGTTTCAGCAAAAGCTCCATAGGTAGCGAATCCAGCGTTGTTGACTAGTGCATCAACCTTGATACCTTCCTCTTGGAGCTGGTCAAAAATCTCCTGTGCAGCTCCTGGAACTGACAAATCCTTCGGAATAACCCTGACGAATGTCCCAAATTTTTCCCTAAAACCCTCGGCTAGTTGAGATAGTTTCGACTCACTTCTGGCGACTAACACTAACTTGTAGCCATCGCGAGCAAATAACTTGGTAAATTCATAACCAATTCCACTGGATGCACCAGTAATCAGAGCCGTTTTCGGACGATCCTTTACCTGATTTTTTTGATTCATTTGAGGTGTATGTTTACAAAAATTAACCCAGAAAATATTGAAGAATTATTTCGATAGCCTTTCCAAAGGAATTGGAAACAAGTATGACAGTTTTTTTCATTACAAAAAATCCCTAGACACTTGATTAGCTCTTGCCTTTTGAATCTTGCCTTTTGCCTTTCCCTAAGGGATTATGTTCACAAATCAAATGGAAATGCTATGTAGGTTATAGTTATCCACTAGTAGTTGTAACTTAAATTACATTTTAAGCAGATCACCAGATCCTAGGGCAATCAAAAATCAAGCCAATAAAGCAAGCAAAGGGACTCTAGTTGAGGTATAGCATACTTTTGAGAAATTTAGGGAGAATGGGGGCGCTAGCTGAGGTAGGTGGTTCAGCTGCCAAAAATCTCTCTATTGCCTTGATAGTTATCCTCACAGGGAGCTTTTCCAAAACCGGATTGTTGTTAAAAAACTTAATAATCATGAAATATCAATGGTTGTTAAGTCATAATGGAAAGTGTTGGAAATTATAGTTTTTCGAGGAGAGACTTAACAACATCCAACTGGGGAGCAAGATTTTGTCAGGACTGACCCAAAATTGGCCAACAAACGCCCTTATACAAATTTGTGATAGTTCAATGACTCCTCCCCCAACCTAAAGCAAGGGGATGGGCTCACAGGGAAATAGTCACTGACAGTAATTTATTCCTAGCTTAGCGACAGCGTATAACAGAGAATCGGGCATCAGACCAAATAAGCGTCACAAAATAGAAAGGACAAAAGACAAATGACATCCTTATTGTTATTTACTCTCAATAAGAGCATTAAATAGTTTTCCTAAAAAAATATTCGGCCAGCATCTGGAATGCTAGGCATTGAGCTTGTAGCTTGCTTTATTCCAACAAAAGCCAAGATTCAACTAAATCAAATGGAAAAGGATATAATTTTTGAACCTTTGGAGTTCCGAAACTTGACCCTAAAGAATCGGATCTTTCGTTCTAATATCTCTGGTCGATTTGACAACTATGATGGTTCCGGTAACCAGGCACGGATCAATTGGGAAGAGAAATTTGCCCGAGGCGGCGTCGGTGCAATCGTCTCTTCCTTTACACCGGTCCAAATCCGAGGACGAATTTTACCTAACTATGCCACGATTGACCGCGATGATAGAATTCCTTTCTGGCGCAAGGTCGGGGAGAAAGTACATGAATATGACTGTAAGTTTTTGATGCAACTGAGCCACTCTGGTCGTCAGCGGGATGTTGGTGGTGTGGAGAATTTGCATAATAAGGGTCTTAGTTCAACCAGTGAAACTGAGTCATTTCATGGGCTGGAGTGTCAGGCAATGACACGCAAGGAAATCAAGGAAATGATTCAGGCATTCGCTGATGGTGCCAGACGAGCTCGTGAGGCAGGACTTGATGGGGTAGAACTTCACAGTGCCAATGGCTATCTGATTACCCAATTTCTGAGTTCAGGCATCAACGACCGCAAGGATGAGTATGGCGGTTCTCTGGAAAATCGAGCTCGTTTCTTGCTGGAGATTATCCAGGGAATACGCAAGGAGGTAGGAAACGATTTTCACCTCCAGGCAAAAATCAGTGCAGTGGAATACAACGATGCTGTGATTCCTTGGGATAAGCCTGGGAATACCCTGGAAGACTCTATCCAAATCTGCAAGTGGGTCGAGGAAGCTGGAGCAGATGCCCTTCATATATCCACTGGAAGCTTATTTCCCCACCCGTTGAACCCACCCGGTGAGTTTCCCCGGGACGAAGCATCCCGATGGTACGAGATCATGCTCGGAAGCGGTATCTATACCTTCCGCAATTACTTACTGTTCCGGTATAGATTCCTATTTCCCATCTTCTTGTTCTTGTGGAACCGAGTTTACAGAAAGGGTTCGACTCAGCCGATAATCGGCAAAGATGTACAGGATAAAGCCTTGGACGACTCCTTCCGGGAGTTTGTATCAAGTCAAACCATGCAGGAACTCCTAGATAAATACCAAGGTATTAGCATCAGTGATGCTCGGGAAATCAAAAAGCATGTCAATATCCCAGTCATCTGCACGGGAGGTTTTCAGCAAGCATCTTACATCCGTGAGGCGATTAGTGAAGGATTCTGTGATGCAGTTAGTATCGCCCGTCCTCTGGTTGCCAATAATGACCTAGTCCAGCAGTTTCAGCAAGGAAAAGACTTGCCAGAACGACCCTGCACCTACTGCAACAAGTGCTTGGTCAATGCCCTACAAAACCCCCTAGGCTGCTACGATGTGCGCCGATATAATGACGACCACGACAAAATGATTGAACAGGTGATGACTGTATTTGATCCACCGCCATTCTCCTAATTCTTAATTATATTGGTAAACAACGAGGAATAAAAACCTTTTGTAAGAAACATTTTTGTTTCTTTACATGTTATAGAGAATGCGATCGCGTAGCGTAGCCCTTCGGGCTAATCGCTTTCCTCGAACGCTTTTTTCTATAGGAGTTAGGATGTTACGGTACATAGGTTGAGGGGGCACGGCTGTGTACCCCTACAAATGGCGTTCATTTTTGGATACAAGGGTAAGTCTTGATCTACTCAGGACTGAGCACTGAACACTGACGCACTATTTTATAGATCACAGCTAAGAAACTTATGAGTGAATCAGAAAACCCAACCCTACTCAAGGGTGCTTTCAAAAGCTTAAAGCGGTTTTGGCTTCTTATTATCGGAGTTGTACTGGTCATCACCCTAGTGATAGCTTGGCCGTTGATATCCAACTCCCCAGTTAGATATGCAGATATTAATGACCACTTTAAGTATGGTTCCATCGGCAGCGAGCCAGTGAATGGAGTTCCCTACTGGATCTGGAAAGTACTGCCAGCAATTTTCCCAGATAAGCTACCCGGTGAGGGTTATGCTTCATTAGGCTTTATCTATGAACCAGGACAAGACAGACCCATCGGCTTTTCAAAGCGTCGGATGTTCGTTGACCGTGTTGGTTTAAATTGTGCAGTCTGCCATGCTGGTACAGTGCGAGATACCCGCGATAGTACACCCCGGGTAATCACCACCATGCCTTCCAATACGGTCGATCTATCGGGCTACATCAAGTTAATCTCCGAAGTAGCATTTGATCCACGATTCAACGCTGACCGGATTTTGGCAGAGATTGCAGCCCAAGGGGAAAAGTTCAACCCGATCCAGAAATTGATTTATCGCTACCTGGTTATTCCCCAGACTCGGGATGCTTTAATTGCTCAGGGTAGCCTACTCGCCTTTTTAGATAACCAACTTGATCGCGGTCCTGGGCGGGTGGATACTTTTAATCCCTATAAATCCCTGCAATTTCGCTTCCCAATGGATCAGTTAGATCCTGATGAACTGATTGGTGGTGCAGATTTTCCCTCCATCTGGAATCAGAAGCCTCGTGAGGGTTTGCAGTTGCACTGGGATGGTGATAACGACTCGGTGGATGAGCGGAACCTGAGCGCTGCTTTGGGTGCAGGGGTCACACCAACCACGGTAGATTTGGATGGGATTCAACGGGTTGCTGATTGGCTGTGGGAATTACCACCCCCGCCCTATCCCTATGAAATTAACCAGAATTTGGCAGCAGTGGGTAAGCCAATTTATGAAAACAACTGCGCCAGTTGCCATGCTTTTGGTGGTTCAAAGGTTGGCAAGGTAACACCTATTGAAGAAATTGGTACAGACCGATATCGCCTGGATTCCTACACCTATGAACTACTTTCTAACCAAAATACCCTCTTTGTTGGCACACCAAGGCGTTTCAAACATTTCCGCAAGACTAATGGCTATGCCAATGTGCCCCTAGATGGAATTTGGCTACGAGCTCCCTATTTACACAATGGTTCAGTACCAACTCTCAGAGACTTGTTAGAAACCCCCGAAAACCGACCCAAAGAATTCTATCGAGGTGATGATGTTTTCGATCAGCAAAAGGTTGGTTTTGTTTCCGATGTAGCCGAGGATAATACCAAGGAATTCTTTAAGATTGATACAACAATTCCTGGCAATTTAAAGAGTGGTCACCTGTATGGAACTGACCTCTCTCCAGAAGCAAAAGATGCCTTAGTAGAGTACATGAAGACTCTTTAGTAAGGGATAAATGTCAACAATTATGGACAACAAAAATCAACCAATACATTAAACAAAGAGATTAAAACAACAGATTCAAGCAAGAGGTAAAATGAACACTTACGCTAAATGGTTTGGTCGTGTGGTATGGCTTGGCATCATTATCAATGTGGTGTTTTTTGTCATTCCCTTATTGTTCTTCCCAGAAGTCATGCTTTCGTTATTAAAAATGCAAATTCCAGTGCCGATTATCTGGGTACGTGCTGCAGGGTTGCTGTTGCTGGAAATCAGTATTTTATACATTCCTGGTGCCATGGATCCCTATCGCTATAAAGCAACAGCTTGGATGTCGATATTGGTCACACGAGGTGGTGGAGCTACGTTTTTTATAACGGCTGTCTTGTTATTTGGTCAAGATCTGGGATTTCTGAGTATCGCTTTGGTTGACCTTGTCTTCGCAGTTATCCAAGGAATTCTATTATTCCTTGCCCTGCAAACTCAACAACCCTTTATTTTAGAAACAGCCAAGGGATTATCCTAACTTTTAGGGAATAGTAATACTTATCACCTAGCACTGCACTCACCACTATCTAGCAGTAGGGAGAACAATAACGTTATGGAAATGGTGAAGACGAAATTAGGGAAAATACTAATAACGATTGTGATTAGTATTTTCTTGCTGGCTGGAGTTGTAGCCTATGTGGGATGGTACAATCTATTTCGAGAAGACCCCAATCCTCCCACTTATTACGATTATGAGTCGCCAGAAGAACACTTCAAGTATGGTTCCATTGGCACAGAAAATGCTGAAGGTGTACCGTATTTAATTTGGCTGGTGCTTCCCCGGATATTTCCAGACCAACTACCAGGACCTGGTGGTTATACGTCTTTGGGAATTACCTGGGAAGAGGGGAAAGAATTGCCCATTGGCTTTTCTAAAAAAACTATTGGTTTTCCCCGTCAGGGCATAACTTGTGCTGCCTGTCATACGGCTACATTTCGCGAAAATCCTAAAGATAAACCTACCATTATTTTAGGAGGACCCTCAAGTAAGTTTGATTCTCAAGGCTACCTCCGATTTCTGCAAGATTGTGCCAATGACCCACGATTTACAGCAGACTATATTCTTGGAGAAATTGGATACAATTATGAACTTTCTTGGTTTGATAAACTACTTTATCGCTATGTAATTATTCCTCAGACCAGGAAATCAATTCTGGAACTTGGGGAAGGATATGCTTGGATGGATTCCCGTCCGGACTGGGGACCTGGTCGAATCTCTCCATTCAACCCTGGCAAGTTTCGATACTTAGAACAGCCTCTAGATGATTCTGTTGACAACTCCGACATGATGTCGATTTGGAATCAAAAGATGCATGAAGGATTTGCCTATCATTGGGATGGCTTAGAAACGTCACTAACGGAAACCATCCAGACTGGGGCAATCGGGGATGGTGCTACTAGGAAGTCGATTAATATCGAAGGTTTAAAGCGGGTAGAAGATTATATTACTGAATTACCTCCTCCCCCATATCCTTTTGAGGTTAATCAAACATTGGCAGCAAAAGGTAGTGAGATTTTTGCTAATACCTGTGCATCCTGCCATGCTTTTGGTGGAGAACGGACAGGAACTGTTATTGAGATCGATGAGATTGGTACTGACCGCAACCGCTTAGATATGTGGACTCAGGAAGCAGCTGATGCTTATAATGAGTACGCTGAAGACTATGAATGGGACTTTGACTACCTGCGTAAGACTAATGGTTATGTGGCAGTAGCCCTTGATGGACTTTGGCTAAGAGCTCCTTATCTCCATAATGGTTCGGTGCCTAATCTAACAAACTTACTGGAAACTCCTGAAAACCGGACGAAGGTATTTTACCGGGGATATGATGTCTATGATCCCGAAGAAGTCGGCTTTGTCTCGGAGGGCGCAAATGCTGAGAAGGAGGGTTTCAGATACGATACTAGCGTTATAGCTAACGGTAACCAAGGACATATTTATGGCACTGATTTACCTGAACAGGATAAGAAAGCCTTGATTGAATATCTGAAAACTTTGTGATCTCCTGGACTTTCTAAAGCACTAGCATATGGGGCAGATAAACTTCCCCATATGCAGCAATTAAACTAATCGTATTTACTGAAATCTTTCAGTTTCATTTAAATAAGAGTAGCTCTTTAGCTATTATCAAAATAACCAAACTTTTTTTGGGCGACTCTACAAGCTAAAAACTAGTATTTTATTGTTTTTTCTACCCTCTTAAGTAATTCAATTCTCAGTAATTCTATTTAAGCGATCGCAAATCCCTCTTAGTTCGGTTTGATTACACACTGGATCTCGTGGTGCTGGCAATTCTGTGTTGGGCCATGTGGGTAGATCAAAACAGGGACAACAGGTTGGTGGTATCCCAGCCGTTTTAATGGCTAAAGGCATATCACAACGGGCACAAGGCAGTATATCCCACTTGGGTGTTAATAAATCCGCAATTGCTGCCTCAGTTCCTTCCAGGTAACAATCACCAGTCTCTGGTGAAATAGCTAGCTGCCAAATAGTTTCAAATTCTTGGCTGTAGTGCTTGCCATTTGTGAATGATTGCGGCTGCATAGCTGAAAAACCATTGCGCATCACAACTTTTTTGCCTAACTGGAACCAGTAGGTGAGATAGCGTTTGACTTGTGATTCAGATGCCATGGTTTTGTTAGTAGTTAGTTTTAATCCGTTAATGAACGACTGAGCTAGGAGGCTTCTTCTCCACTGCCGGTATCTTTCCCCTCTTGCGATGGATTTAATTAGGTTTGAGGTGATTCGCCAACAGTACCATTATAGGGTAATGGTTGACCCAGGGTACTGAGATTAAGCACATGACCACCGGTGACTAAGTAGACTGGATTAGCCAAGTGCCCCAAATAACGCACCACATTTCCCAAGCGATCGCGAAATGCCCTACCCATAGGATAAGCTGGAACCACTCCCCAGCCAGCCTCTTCTGCAACAAAAATTACAGAACCTTTAACCTTGGTCAAACTATTCCATAAGTTTTGTAAGGTTTGCTGCCAAACAGTATCATCCTGTTCTAGGCAATTGGCAACCCAGGTTCCTAGAGAATCTACTAACAGGCAGTGATTGATGTCAGAATAGTTGGTAATTGTTGTTGCCAAGTCCAGTGGTACCAAAAGGGTTGTCCACGAACTGGGGCGTCGCTGCTGATGTTTTTCAATCCGAGCCAGCCACTCTGGATCATCCGGGTTGGTTGTGGCAGTAGCGACGTATATTACCGATTTGCCAGTCTGCGTGGCCAGGGTTTCTGCCCACTCGCTTTTGCCAGACCTGGATGGTCCGGTGACTAAAATTAAATTACTGGTAAATTTGATACTGGTAAATTTAGTAGTATTCAAGGCTATTGGGAGTTATCTTCGCTTTAGTCAAAATTAATAGACCCTATCGTCGAGAATAATGGGCATCTTAGCCCTTGACATCAACTATATTTACTCACAAAATCAGTCTTCATGAAATCCAAATTGCGACGGATCGAGACAACACTAAATCAGTTAGCAAAAGCTAGTGCCACTGATTCATCACAACCATCCCCAGCTGTGGCTGATCAAACTAATCACCAACAAGCAGGTGTAGTAAGTCGTAGAAATAAAAAGGAACCTTCTTTCTCTATGGCAGTACAACCGTTCCCCACTCGCCAGGATGAACAGAAGATACCGACTCTGCCTAGATTGAAATACCCTAAACTGGGAAACCATCGCCATGGTGCTAACCCAGCTTTGGCAATGAATCTGTTGCAAGACATTGAGGGAATTGTTCTGGGTTGGCAGCAGGAACTGCACAAAATCCTCCTTCAAATTCAAGACCTATACCTAGAAGGCCCAATTGTTGATGGTTGGTTAGAGTCTCAAGGGAGTCAACCCCAAGATGCCATAGGAACCGTAAGACTAGCCAATGGTGACCGGATGATGGACTATGTGGATGAAGGAGTTGAGCAATCGAATACTAATGTTACGTATCAATCTCCTCGTACTGGTTACCGTCTTTGTGGCTTGGATGAGCAGGGTCAATCTTGGTCAAGGTCTTGTCCAGCGGATCAGGTTCCCAGTGTGAGCATGGCCATCGCTCGTTATCAAAAACTGCGACAACTGTTAATTCGGAAAAAATACCTCGAAGACCGCCTCAGTCAACTAGCAGAAACATTAACTGTGATGCACTCTCAGCTGAATAAGCCTTAATTAAAGGTTTGCGATTGACCTTTGCTCACGCTTCGCAATGAAGCGAACGCGCCCCGCGTGGCCTACGGCCTCAGCTTCCGCGCTTTTGCGATCGCACTCACTATGGGCCGATCACTATGAGCCGATGCTTTGGCAGCTAAAAGCTACCTGGAATCTCTCTAACAAAGCCCAAATGGGGCTCGATGCGACCTGTAGTCATGCTCACCCAAGCTAGTCCTTCCGAAGTTCCGATCCACAACTTGTTACCAGTATTAGGAGCTAATGCCAGAATACGACTAGAAGGTAGCTTGCCTAGTTTAGCCAACACTTCTCCACTGTCTCGTTTAATTTTAAATAAGCCATTATCTGTACCAACCCAAACATTACCATCTAGATCAAACTGGACAGCAGTGACATTACGTCCTCTTAGGGGAGTTACAGACCTGAACACTTCGTAAGTGTCTGGGTTAATCACCAGTAAACTATTAGGAGTGCCAGCCCATAGCATTCCCTCCGGTCCTCTGGTCAAGGTTTGCACCGTGTTTCCTGGTAAATCCTTGATGCGAGCGATCACAAAAGCACTAGCAGTATCCACTCGCACTAGCCCTTCTAGAGTGCCCACCCACAGCTGACCCTCTTGATCTAGAGTCAGAGCATTGGCACTGACACCGGGTAATTTTTGTAACGTTGTCATCAACAATCCCTGGTCAGGGCTAATCAGAGCCAGACCGCGATCGCTTCCCACCCAAAGATAGCCACGAGTGTCAATCAACAGGGACAACACATTATTAGACGGTAAGGTAAAGTTTTGGGCATTAATTTCATTATTACGGGGGTCTATACGCAATAGTCCTTCATAGGTTCCTACCCAAATCCGCCCTACCCGATCCTGAGCTATCGCACCAACAGTGTAATTGGGGAGACTTAGGCGAGTGCGGATTTTTCCAGTATTAGGGTCAATTCTAGTTAATCCTAGCCAAGAGCCCACCCAAAGCTCACCAGTAAAATCCGGTTGCAAAGCAGACACCCGAAAATCTGCTGGTAGGGGCTGGGTTTCTTGCCTGAGGCGTTGATCAGGCAAAGGTCTAGTTGGGGGCGGAGGGTTTCTAAGGGACGTGGGGGGGGATACCTCTTTGTTTA
>NZ_JAAHHE010000133.1:0-17799 GCF_010692525.1 Moorena sp. SIO3B2 | reverse complement strand
CCCTGCTCCAACACTACAATCCGATCTGCCTGCCGAATCGTGGACAGCCGGTGGGCGATGATGAAGGTTGTCCTGCCTGCCATCAACCGCTCTAAGGCTTCCATCAGCAGCGCCTCCGTCTGGGCATCCAGGGCAGAAGTGGGTTCATCGAGAATCAGCACCGGCGCATCCTTGAGCAGCGCTCTGGCGATCGCAATCCGCTGCCTTTGTCCTCCCGAAAGGGTGCCTCCTCGCTCGCCAATAACGGTATCGTAGCCCTGGGGCAGCCGTTGAATAAACTCATCGGCGTTGGCAGCTTTTGCCACTGCCACAATTTCTTCATAGCTAGCTCCAGGACGCCCGTAGGCAATGTTATCTGCTACCGTCAGTGGCAGCAAAAATGGCTCTTGCAACACTATAGCCACTTGCGATCGCAAACTGCTCAGTTGCACCTGGCGCACGTCCACCCCGTCAAAGAGGACTCGACCCTGCCAGGGGTCGAAAAAGCGGGGGATCAGGGAAACTAAGGTGCTCTTCCCAGCTCCCGTCATTCCTACCAAAGCGATTGTCTCTCCTGGTTGCACCTCCAGAGTAATGTCCTGGAGGATGGGGTGACCGGGTTTGTAGCCAAAGGTGACTCGCTCTAGGCGAATGTGTCCCCTTACTCCAGGGGGACACGGCGGCAACGGCTTGGCTCCGGTCTCCTCCTGTACCTGATCTTGGACATCTAACATTTCTAAGACTCGGCGAGCACCCGCAGCCCCTGATGCGAAACCAGATGAAATGTAGGCTAGGGTTTCCATAGGCGCATACAAGGAGGCGAGATAAGATAGGAAGACGAGGAGGCTGCCTAAAGACAGCGATCCCTCCAAAACCTGAAAGCCCCCAATCAGAATCATTACCGCTGTGCCCATCGCTGTTACCCCGCTAACGCTAACTTTGAATTGTAGCTGGGAGAGGACAGCGCGCAAATGAGCTTGGACTACTTGCCGAGATAGGTTGCGGAACCGGTTATCTTCGTGGGCTTCACGGCTAAATGCTTGAACAATTGGTACTGCTGTCAGCGCCTGCTCACTCAGCGCCATGATCTCGCCTTCGAGCTGTTGATGCTGGTAGTTACGTTCAGTCATAGGCTGGTTAAAAAACCGGATTAACACCACTAACAGTGGAGCAACAAGCAGTGCCAGCAGTGACAGGGTGGGATCAAGTTGCCACATCACGGCTAACATCGCGACCAAACTGACCAGGGAAGTGAGTATGGGGAGGAAGACATTCATCACCAGTACCTGTATGCAGCGGCTATCAGTCATCACTCGCCTGATCAGATCGCCAGTGGGTTGTTGACCGTGGAAACCCAGAGAAAGACGCTGTAGGTGATCGAACAGTACTGCCCCCAAGCTGTACGCCATTCGACTGCCGATGCCATTTCCAACGTAATTCTGAATAATGCGAACTGCCTCACTGGCTAGAAATAGCAAGATCGTGCTGCCAGCTAACCAACCTAGTAACCAAGAAGGTGATTCTTCACCAGGTATGGCTTTAAGCCAGGTAAAGGAGTGCGGGAGCGGCTGGTCGGTCAAAACATAATCGACGATCAACTTTAGGGGCCAGGGCTTGAGTACATTAAGTCCTACCCCCACAAGCATCAGCAGCATCATTGATAAGAGTCCGCGCCTATGGGGCAGGGCGTAGGGTATCAGTCGTAGCCACCATCGCTTCATAACACCACCTCCGACGGGGAGTCAGAAAACTGCAAAGTGTGCAAGCGCTGGTAAAGACCACCCACGGCCAGCAACTTCTGGTGCGTCCCCATCTCCACCACCTGACCCCCGTCCAGCACAGCGATCCGGTTTGCTTGCCGAATAGTGGAGAGCCGGTGGGCAATAATGAAAGTGGTCCGCCCTGCCATCAATCGCTCTATAGCTGATAGCAGCAGGGCTTCGGTTTGCCCGTCCAAGGCAGAAGTGGGTTCGTCGAGAATCAGTACCGGAGCATCCTTGAGCAGTGCCCGGGCGATCGCAATCCGCTGCCTTTGTCCTCCCGAAAGGGTCGCCCCTCGCTCGCCAATAACCGTGTCGTAACCCTGGGGCAGCCGTTTAATAAACTCATCGGCGTTGGCAGCTTTGGCCACTGTTACAATTTCTTCATAGCTAGCTCCGGGACGCCCGTAGGCAATGTTATCTGCCACCGTCAGCGGCAGGAGGAAAGGTTCCTGCAAGACCAACCCTATTTGCGATCGCAAACTGGTCAGTTGCAACTGGCGCACATCCACCCCGTCCAGGAGTACTCGTCCCTGCCAGGGGTCGAAAAAGCGGGGGATCAGAGAAACCAGGGTACTCTTGCCAGCACCCGTCAACCCCACTAGGGCGATTGTTTCTCCTGGCTGGGCTTCCAGAGTAATATCTTTGAGAACCGGATCCCCTAATTGGTACCCGAAGCTGACCTTTTCTAGGCGCACCCATCCTTTGGATCCCCCAGGGGGTAGGGGCTGGGCTCCAGGGGCATCCTGTACCTCTTCCTTAGCATCCAAGACTTCCAGCACCCGATCAATACTTGCTTCCACGGATTTCAGACTTCCATAGGTAGTTAGCAGACTCCTAAATGCTTTTTGCAGAGATTGCAAATAGGCGAGGAAGACCAGGAAACTACCGACCGTAATTGTCCCCAATAATACCTGCTGCCCCCCGGCATAGAAAACAATCGCAGTACCAACTGTAGTAATTGAGCCGTTGGCAAATCCGTAGGTACTCTTGAGCAGGGTGCCCCGTTGGGACTGAGCAACTGCGTCCGTTGCCAGGTACTGGAACTGCTTTCTATTGCGGTTTTCCGTGCCAAATGCCTGTACTACCGGGATCGCGGTGAAGGTCTGGTGGACGAAACTCAGCAGACGGGACTGGGCTTCCCGGTTCAGCTTCGTCCGGCGTTTGAGCCGGGCACCGAAAAACAGGGTGGAACCCCCCATCAGTGGCGCTACTGCTAGGGATAGCAGGGTTAGTGTTGGCTCTAGGTTCCAGGCAACGATGCCAATGCTCAACAAAGTCAGCACTTGCTGGGCAGGTGAGACCAGCAGGGCATTAGTCAAGGTATATACACAATAGGTGTCTACTGTCAAGCGACTCAGGGAATCACCGACACTGCGCTGACTGTGGAACAGCAGCGAGAGGCGTTGGAGTCGATGAAACAGCTTCTGTGCCAGGTCATAGACCATGCGTTGACCAGCAGCGCTCCAGAACCAGATTAGACCCACTTCAAGGATAGCATTCAGGGCATAGAGTCCGAGGCTAGCAAGAGCAGCTGTAACAACCAGCACAAAGGGCGTCACGGTCAGGTTCCAGTTCCCCAAAAGCGACCCAACTACCGCTGGCACAGCCGTGTCACCAAGTGCGTAATCCACCAGGATTTTCATCGGCCAGGGTTGGAGAGTGGTAACAAAGGAGGTGGCTGCAGTCAAAGCGAGAATCACTACGAAGGTACGCCACTGGCGCAGTGGGTATAGGAGCATACGCCGGTATCGGTGCTTCGTTGCTGCAATTTCTGGACTCATCTACAGTTCCACTCCTATGATCGCAGCTTGCTTATTTTGCTGTGAGTTCGTAGGATTGTTGGTGGCAGATTCGAGATTAATGCCTTCTAACTGTCTGAGTACGTAAAGGTAGGAAGCTTTGGCAGTAGCACAATCCTGGAAATTTGCCAGCAAGAGCAGTACAGCTACTGTTCCAAGAATAGCAGAAGCCATACCTGCCTGGTCAAAGGCTGCTACAGCACAGAGCAGTAGCAAAAGGAACTTAATGATTAAGGCAGGGACAGCAACCCTCGGCCAGGAGCGGAATCGCAGCAGTTGCTTACCCCCACCGTGCTCTTCAATGGTCATTAGTATCCGGACAGCGCCGAACAACCCACCCCGCACCTCCAGATCCCAGCGGTCGAAATCACTGCCACGGTAAATCACTGCTCCCTGTTCCCGGAGTCCAAATTCTAACCTTTCCAACCACTGTTCCTGGGACTGCCAAGACTCGCTCCAGATCTGATCTTTCCGAGGTCTGGGAAATTGCAAAAAGGAGACACCACGCCTTCGCCAGGGGGTGAGCCCGTTGTCAAGGCGACCTTTGAGTCGTGCCAGGGGCTGTAGCAGATACAGGAGTACTGTCAAGCTATAAAGCTGGAAGCGGGGGAGGCGAGATGCAACAGGGGTTGTAAAAGAAGCTTTAGAAGCACTCAGGATGGCTTGAGTAACAGGTGCAGCAATAGCAGCAAGCAGGAAGGGGACTGTCCAGACCATTGGTTTCCAGAGCAGTCCCAGGCTGGACAGCCCTGCAAGAGCGAGGATGACTAGGTACCATTCCGGCATGGTTGGCAGTGCGGGAAACAGCCCTGGTGCAGGCTGATAGACAGATTGGAACAGGGCACTACCCCAAGTCCCGTGATATATCCGACTTAAGCGCCAGCCCAGTATCTGCACTAGCCCCTTACCGTAAAGCCGCCCAGACCAATTGAGATGACCGGCGGCATTATACTTTTGTGGCCATTTCTGTTCCAGTAGGGCTTCAGCCTTACCATATCCTTGTTGCTGTTTCCAGTACATCTTCACCGAGTTGCGGCGATGATGCCAGACAACGGCGCTGGGGCTGAAACCTATTTTCCAGCCACGCTCCTGTAGCCGCCAGCAGATATCCACGTCATCCCCCGCAGCCCGAAACCGGGGATCAAATCCACCAATCTCTTGGAGGTGGGTTTTCCAGTAAGCCATGTTGCAACCAGGAATGTGTTCTGCCTCCTGATCGGAAAGCAGGACATGGATTGGTCCTCCCGGTGCGTTGCTAACACAATCCGCTATCAAGCCATCACCGGGAGGGGGGATATTGGGTCCACCAACTCCTGCCCAGTCTCCTTTCAGGAAAGTAGCAGCTAGATAGGTGAGCCAGTGGGGATCGGGATAGGCATCGTCGTCGATGTAGGCGATGATGGCACCCGTAGCGGCTTCTAAGGCGGTATTCCGGGCACTGCTTAACCCCCTATTTTGCTTGTGGATGATTACCCGCACCTTGTATTCCTTAGCAATTGCAGCAACGCCATCAGTAGAACCGTCATCCACTACAATAACTTCATAGTTAGGATAATCGAGATATTGCAACGCTTCCAAGGTATCTCGTATGGTACTTGCTCCGTTGTAGGAGCAGACAGCTACCGAGATCCGTGGGCAGGGGAGGTATGCCGGAAATGGTCCTGCGGCAAAGGCTTGGTGAACGGCTGAGAGCGCCGGTTTAGGACGCCTTTGGCGATCAGTGAGACCGAAATCCCAGTCTTCGATGTCAAAACCTCCCCGATACCATTCGTCAGTCCAGGCAAAGACAAAACAGCCAGCACAGCCAGCTGCCAAGATAGTTTGGATTTGCCAGTCCAGGGTTTTCGCCTGTGTTTCCTCCCCGTTTCTGAGGCTATCTAGCCCAATCTCAGCCATCACCAACGGTCGATCCCCTGCTATATTATGGAGGCGGGCAAGGTAAGCTTCCAGTCGGTCCCGGGACTCTAGATAGACATTAAAACAGACAAAATCCACAAAAGGAAGTTGTAAATACTCGGTGCTAGGATAGTTGACATAAGTCACCAGGGCTTCTGAATCTTCGGCTTTGACAGTTAGATAAAGTCTTTTGAGGAAATTCTCCACCCGTTGACGACCATACCAGCGCACAATGGGGGCTGGTATCTCATTACCGATAGCATAGCAGAGAATTGCCTGGTGTCCAACACAGGCACGCACCCCCGCCCGTACTCGCTTTTCTATGTCTTGGATGCGCTTCTTCTGATCGAGGAAGGCAATATGCTGTTCCCAAGGTAGTCCTACCATCACATAAAGGTTGTGCTTGGCAGCCAAATCAAGCAACCAGCCAGGGGGAACAGTGTAGGTGCGAACTGAGTTAATTCCCTGTGACGCCATCATGGCAAAATCCCGGGCAACTACATCGGGTTTGGGATACAGTTCCCCCTGCCTATTGGGGCGAAATGTTCCATACGTGACTCCCTTAATATAAAGTTTTTTGCTCCCAACGACAATAAACTTGCCTTTGACTGCAGGGCAAATTTTAGTCTTGCAACTCTTCATAACAATTTGGGGTTGGTAAGGGAAAAAACGAATACTCCTGTCATTGTCTTGATGCAGTCGCTCCTAAGTGACTGCATCTGTGAGGTATTGGTGAGGAGTTGATCCTCTTACATAAAGAGCACAAGGGTAGAGCTTCCCTTGACCTATAAACTATAGGAGTATCTATCTTTCCTGTGTACAGTGTATTGATGCAGCGTATTGATGCAGTCGGCCAAAGGGGGTTTCCCCCATGAGGGACTGCATCAATACGCTGCAATATTTATGACTGATTCCTTGAACCAGTCCGTGTTTTTTTAAAATATTGAATGAGCTGGTTGGGCGAGTAGCAACTCGACCTGTATAGGTTCCTATTTTTGGGCCAAAGCGTGACAATAGCTTTGACAATATACACCGTTGGGAACCCTTTCAAAAAGTTGAATCTGGCTACATAGCGACTAGGAAAACCAAACTTATTTTACCACACATCTGACCATTCCCATGTCCTAAGGGCGTTAATTAACCAGGTGTGATAATCTTCAATAAAAAAAACTATCAACTTGACCAACCTTGGCGGCATATAACCAATGAGTTTTAGGAAGGTTTTGACCAGAAGTGTTGAATCGCTTAATAAAACTTACTATAAATCAGTCTAGGAGTGCTGTCAAGAAGCAATTGCTAAAAATATATAATCTTTTTAAACCAATGAATATCACTTATTTATTGACTCATACCTCCTGGTAAATAGCGAAGTTGATCTAATCAAGATGTCATCCATTTTTGGAAATGGAGCACTCATTTTGGCTAATAATTAACTAGTCATAATTTATTCAAATATCTCACAATTTGAGCTAGATTTTTGTTGAAGGTTTTAAAGCTTGAACGCTTCTGGATAAATACAGTCTCCTGTTAGGAGTTTTCTTTGACGTATTTTTTATAACCAACTGCATCAATCCTAGCCAACTATTACTCCTAAGTCTAGGCAAAATGGCAACTATTACTCCTAATTCGAGTAGGTTTTAGGTTTGTTTACCTGAAGAGGAATCACGGAACGGGGGACGAAGTAGTAGCAGAAACCGAAAACCCGACGCAGGTGCCATGGTTTGTAGCCAACTGCTAGCTGGGGTTTCTGTATCTGACCAGAAGAGTCAAAAGTAATATATCCTTTCAAAACCCAAGCCGTGCTCGCCCCCCCCGAATAGATAATATACTTGTTGGGAAATAGGGGAGACTAGGAGGTGAGCCTGCGGGTGAGGGGCAATGATAACTAGTGAGCGAGCACAGAAACAAGACCGACTGCTGCGGGCACTTAGAGGGTTGAACCGGAAAGCATTTGATGAGCTAATGCCAAGGTTCAGTGCTGTCTATGAGCAATTTGCCAACAACTCTTATAATAATAAGGTTAAAATTCTGGCAACTCTATTAGTTATGGGGATTTAAACATGAGTCCTAGACAAACTACCAGACAAGCGTCCACCAGGTCGACGAAGTCTAAGCCAAAAAACGTTGTTCAACCGGAAAAAGAAGCTATCATTACTGTATTTCCGGAAAGGCAAGAAGATGCTTCCGCTTTAGCTGCTAAATTAGTACCACTATCCCAGATTGTCCTGCCAGCTACTCAACCCAGGCACTATTTTGACCCCAAGGCAATGCAATCTCTGGTGGAGTCAGTAGGCCGTGAAGGTATCCTCCAGCCTTTATTAGTAAGGCCAGTGGGTGATAAGTATGAGTTGGTGGCTGGAGAAAGAAGATATCGCGCCGCTCAAGAATGCTCCTTGAGCGAAGTGCCTGTAACCATCCGGGAGATGTCTGATACTCAGGCAATACAGTATGCGCTGACGGAGAATCTGCAACGAGAGGATTTGAACCCGGTGGAGGAGACAGAAGGTATTTTGGATTTACTGGCGCTGAGGTTGTTAACCGATAGGGGATGGGTTATCTCACTGTTAAATAAATTATCAAAAACTAAACGGCACCTGGCGGCGGACAACGATGTCCGCCCAGAAGATCAACAGATACTTACAGACGTGTTTGCCAGTATTGGCAAGATGTCTCCTGAGTCTTTCCGAACCCACAGGCTGCCATTACTCAACCTTCCTAGTGATATCTTGGAGGCGTTGAGGTCTGGGTCAATCGAATATACAAAAGCTAGGGAAATAGGCAAGGTAGAATCGGAATCTGACCGCATGGAGATTCTGGAGGCTGCTATAGAGTATAATTTATCAATCAATCAAATTCGAGAGAGGGTGAAAGGTTTACAGCCTCCCTCACCAGAGAGGGAACTGCAACAGCAATTGGAAAGTACCTACAAACGAGTGAAAAAATTTAAGGTGTGCTCTAATCCTGACAAACAGGATAGGTTGAAATCTTTGTTGGCAGAACTGGAAGCTTTGATTGCTGAAGATAAATAAGAGCATCTTTGGCGGCTATCAATGTTCACCTTCTACCTGGGATGGCTTTAGCTGCCTCAATCTTGATATTCCATCTATCCAGTGTGATTCCGACAGTTTGCTCAAGTCTTGTCAAAGCTCTTAAATAGTCAATCCTGGCATTAAGCTCCCTATTTTTGGCCTGTACCAAGTCATTCTCGAAATCCAAAACATCGATCAGTCGAGTTCCTCTGACTCCCAATCTCAGTTTTTCCCGTTCGTTCTGTAGTTGTTGTTCAGATAATTCTCTGGCTTGCCGCGCCAGTTGTATCTGTCTTAGATTGAATTTCACATCTCTAATTCTGTTATTAATTTCAATTTCTAGAGTTTCACGTGCTTCCTGCAAATTGTTATTGGCTTGTTGGAGTTGAATGTTACTGCGTTCAACAGCCTGTTCTAGGCTAAGATTACCCAATTCACGTTTTAAAGTCAGTCTGCCCCTCAAGTCCATTGTATCATCGCCTACCAGAGTGGTGGTAGTTAAGTCATAGTCTACCTGGAAATCTAAGTTCCAGCGCCTTTCATTTTTGGCCAGCAATAGGTTTAATTTAGCGATTTCTAATCGGCTCACAGATTGCAAATAATCTGGGTTGTTTACCAAAGCTAATTGCTGTAGCTTCTCTGACTCCAGAGGGGTTGAGTCTACTGGAGCCGGAATATCTGCAGCTACCAGTTCTAAATTTTGCTCAAGTTCGAGAATCTCAATCAGATCTAAACCAGCTTGAGCAAGTCTATTCCTAGCTGTTAATAAGCTCACTTCTCGGTTAGCCACTTCTGTCTCGCTTTGGACGAGTTCAACCCGTGCTCGCCTGCCAGCATCAATCAAAGCCTCTATAACTTCCATTTGCCGTTTGGCGCTCTCTAGGGAAAGCTGCTCGATTTTGATTTGTTCCTGAGCTTGGAGTAACCTCAGGTAAGCTTCGATAGCATTTGTAATGGTGTTGATCAGATTCGATTTTAACTCAACAATGTTGATCGCTTCTTCCTGCCGGGCAATCTGAATAGGAGCTCTGTTGACATCTACTCCAAATCCCCTTAAGAGAGGTTGTATAAAACTGAAAGTTAAATTTTGACTTAATAAGTCGTCTCCGATGCTGCTAATATTATTACTGTCTTGCAATCTACCTCTAGGACTCCACGTCACCTTCAGGTCTCCACCAGTGATGATATTGAGATCCAAGGTTACAGCTAAATTTAATTCACTGTCTGTTCTTAGAGTGGATCCTAACTGGTTACGATTGAATTCAACGAACATTTCTGGGGTAAAATTGGGAGCAAATTCATCTTCAGCTACTGCCAGTTCTTGTAGGTCAATTATCCTTTGAAGGTAAGCGTTTTTGATAATTCTATTATTTTGCAAGGCTAAGATGACAACATTAGAAAGGGTTAATTTTAGTTTCTGCGGCTTTGTTGCTAATTCTTCCTGCTCTTGTTCTTTTCTAGTTTCAGTATCGGGCTGAGTCCGTTCTGCTTTTTCCTGGAAATTTGCCTTGATAGGTTGAGTTTGGTTGTTACTTCGATTGGTAGTTAGAGAAGCAAAACTTGGCATCTGCACCACTGAACTGCTCTCTGTCTTGTGTTCCTGAGGAACGCTCCAAAAACGGCTCTTTCCACTGGGATTAATGAAAGGAACACTCGAACTTCTCCCCTTTTGTGCGTCTCCCCTTTTGTGCGTTCCGCCATCGGGTTTTTTAAGAGCATTCGACTGGCGGTGTTTTCCGCTGCTTATGGATGGAAGAAACACGGCGACTTCTCCCCTATTTCCCCCAGCTTCACCAACAATGCCTGCTTGCCCAACTTGTTGATTGAGAGGACTGACGTTTACTAAAAGATTTGTGGCATTGGCAGTTTGGATAGGATTAAAAGGCAACTCAGGATGAGGATTGGTTTGAGAGGGTTGAGGGACGACAAAAGTACAAACCGTCCCCAAAATTGCCGACAGAGGTATCATTACGTCAAGTCTGTTGTACATCTAATCACCCAAGTAGCAATAAGCGCGAATTGGGAATTTTTTAATCTTTATCCTTTTCACACATCCCATATCTATGTTGCTAAAATTACATTAGCTATTCTAACTTGTTGAAATCCAACGAATCTAATCAATGATTCAATCGAAATTGCACAAATGGTAAGTAATCAGTACCAACCTGTGGCTATTCGCTTGGAGGAGGTTTCTAAAGTTTATGGCAGTGGCCATACAGCAGTTCACGCCATTTCTAACATTAACCTGATTATAGAGCAGGGTGAATATTGCTCAATTATGGGCACATCTGGCTCGGGAAAATCCACAACCATGAATATAATTGGTTGTCTTGACCAACCAACCTCAGGACACTATTATCTCGATAATCTAGATGTTTCTGGGCTAACTGATGTAGAGTTAGCCCAGATTCGCAATCGCAATATTGGCTTTGTCTTCCAGCAGTTCCACTTATTGCCTAAGATGACAGCGCTGGACAATGTGATTTTGCCAATGGTTTATGCAGGGATGCCAAAGGCAGAAAGACGCGATCGCGCCGAGGAAGCCTTGAAGCGAGTGGGTTTAGAAAATCGGATGTATAATAAACCCACTCAATTATCTGGGGGACAGCAGCAAAGAGTAGCGATCGCTCGGGCTATTGCCAACAACCCTGTTCTCTTGCTCGCCGACGAACCGACTGGAGCTCTCGACTCTCGCACTACTGGGGAAGTGATGGAATTGTTTGGGGAACTCAATGCCAGTGGTATCACCGTAGTGATGGTAACCCATGAGCCAGAGGTAGCCCGTCTCACCAGGCGCATTGTCTGGTTCCGTGATGGGGAAGTGGTGCATTCCCATCTTACGCCAGAGGAGATGCTTCAGGTTGCCGTTGCTTATTAGGGATTGGCGATGGGGAAGAGTTGTTTATATCAAGTCCGGATAATTAGTGATAAAAAACCTTCTCTCTTGAAACCTTACTCCTTTACTTCTGCCTTCTGCCTTCTGCCCTCTGCCTTGCTTTCGCGCCTCGTGTAAGTATTCAACTGGACATGATATTACTTCGATGAGCGCAGTGCTTTCACTGGATCTAGTTTGCTGGCTTGCACGGCGGGGAAGAAAACACTGCCTACCCCTACCACCACTGCCGAGCTTAATGCCAAGGTGGCCGTTTCCAATTCAAATTCGTAGGGCAACTCAAACTTATTGGCAACCCCAATCGTCGCCCAATGTACCGTGGCGATCGCAACTGTACCTCCAACGAGACTTAGTAAAACAGCTTCTAGAATAAACTGCAGCCTAATCTCTGTCTGGGTTGCGCCGATTGCTCGCCGCAGGCCAATTTCTTGGGTGCGTTCAACCACTGAGGCAAGGGTAATATTGGCAATGCCAACACCGCCAACCAAAAGCGTAATGATTGCTAGGACTAGCAGTCCCCGGGAAACAAATACCAGTGTTTGCCGTTGCTCCAAGATATCATCAATGTTATTCTGAGCCCAAAACATTCCACCTGGGTAGCGTTGGGATAACAGCTGCTGAGCCTGCTGTTCTAGGTCTTTCATGTCTTTGAGATTGTTGGGGCGCAGCTGAAGTCCTCCGATATCACGACCGCCGCTCAAAACTCTATAGAGGGACAAGGGCACCAGCATCTCACCGTTTGGTTTATACTCTGCAGTTCTTAGCTTAGTTTCGATTACCCCTATGACGATATAGGGCTGGTCAGCGGCATAAAGGCGTTGCCCTATCGGGTTTTGCCCAGGAAAAAGTTGCTCTGCCAAAAATTGATCTATGACCGCCAAAGGTCGATAGTTGGCAAAATCAGCAACACTGAAGAACCGCCCCTGCAGGATTGCTCGACCCGAAGTCAGCAGGTAGTCTTGGGAAACTGCATGGATAGAAAGGTTCGCCTGCTTATCTTGGAAGATGACTTGACCGCTATCAAACCCAGTATAGGTACTGATGGCATACAAGCCTACCATTCTCTGTTTTAAGAATTCCATATCTTCTAGCTGAAGCTTTCTGCCATCGTTGGTCCAATAATAGACGCTCAACTGAGGTGCTTCTCGCTCGGCTAGTTGTTGTTCAATAACAGTTCGGCTGATACTGCGTATTTGTAAGGTGGCGCTGACTGAAGCGACCCCCATAAAAACGCCCAGGGTTGTTAGCAAAGAACGTAAGGGGTTACCACTTAGAGAGTTGTAAGTTAGAGCAACTAAGTCAAGGGGTGAGATGCTCATGAGCAATTCAAAATAAATAAATAAATAAATAAATAAATAAATAAATAAATAAATAAATAAATAAATAAATAAATAAATAGCAAGTGTTTTGGCTGCTTCTGAAAAGTTTTGAGCAACCATTGCTTCGATTTGCTTTACTGCTCTGCTTTGGGGATAACAGGCATTCCTGGGTTTAGGGACGATCCAGTGGGGGGCAAAACTATCACGTCGCCAGGGCGTAGTCCCGACGTTACCTCTACCTTTGTTAAGGCCTCTAGCCCCAGTGTTACACTGCGTTTTTGAACCTTGCCTTGAGTATCCCGTACCCACACGAAGGCATTAGCTCCAGAATTTTGAATCACGTCCGTGTCCAAAACTACTACATTTTGGCGTGCAGCCACAATAATCTCAACATCCAATTTGCTACCAGGAATCAGCGTCTTGCTGGGTCGATCCAGCTTTATAGTTGCAGTCACCGTGGCTTGACCAGAGCTTTTTCCCTTCTCACCATTATTATTTGAGGTAGTTGCCAGTTTTGACACGCTTTGAACTCTGCCAGTGAAACTTTTGGCGTTTGGTCCAATCACTCTAACGCGGGCAATTTGATTGACTTGAACGCGGACAGCATCAAGGGGTGAAAGCTGGAGTTTTACTATTCCTTGTGAGGGATTGCCGAGGGTCAGCAGAGCATCGCCCAGCTTGACCACTTCTCCAACTTTGACATTGATTTCCAGCACTGTTCCATTCAGGGTTGCCTTGACAAGGTTTTTCTGTATTTCCTCCTCAATTTTTTTTCTCTCCAGTCTCAGGCGTTCCAGTTCATGAGTATCTGTACTGACCTGTGACTGAGCATCCTGCAATTGAGCTTCAGCAGTCAGAACTTGGTTTGACAGTTCCCGCTGTTTACTTTGGCGCTGCTGTTGTAGACTCTGCAGTTCCAGTACCGTGGTGTCAACGGCTAACTCAGCATCCCGCAATTGAGATTTAATCGTTAGGATTTGGTCTTTCTGTTGCTGAAGTTCATTTTCTGGAATAAAGCCCTTTTGCAGGAGAACCTCACTTTCTTGGAGTTCCCGTTGAGCAGCGTTGAGTTTTGCAGTAAGTTCTAGAACTTTTTCACGGTTGCGAGCCAGCTGGAGTTCCTGCTTGCGCATCTCTACCTCTTGGAAGGCAAGTGCCTGGAGTTCCTTTTGAGCCACTGTCAGCTTTTGGGAGGCTTCAATAGTTTTCTGACGGTTGCGCTCTAGCTTCAGTTCTTGTTTCTGAATCTCTAACTGCTGTTGCGCAAGGGCAGTTTGGCGCTCTGGATCCCTCAGAATTACCAGTGTCTGACCTAATGCAACACTATTACCCACACCAACAAGTATCTGCTCTACTGTGCCATCTACTGGAGATTGGAGAGTTTGTTGACCACCTAGTTCCATCGTCCCGCTCTCGTTAATCACTTCCTCAAGATAATCTTCTTCCACGGCCAACAGACTTACCTCTACTGGCTCGGAGGGACGATTCTGATTCCAGTTGTAGAGTAGCAAGCCACCAGCAGTAGCTATGGTCAGCATCCCTGACCAGCCGATCCATTTAACTCCACTCTTAAATTTTTGTTTTGCCCTTGTGCGATCAGCCACAGTCTTCATGGACAAGTCTAGTTACCCCTTTAGTATTCATAATTTACTTTTAATGTCAATTAAGGGTTGAAACCCTTGTAATTTCCTCAATAGTTCCAAAACCATGATTTTGAACCCTTACGGGTATCTCCTCCGGAGAGGCTGCGCCAACGCCAGTCGCTTTATGCCGGGGAACTCGTCCACCGCGCTGGCTCACAAGTCTCGAAACCCTTATGGGACAAGAGGGGTTTTTAATTTAGATCAGGCGTAATTTTATTTTACCTACTGCTGCTTAGTAGCAAGAAACCATCAATAGACCCAACTTCCAACAAAAGATGCCTTAAAACTCCCGGTTCGCTTATTTTCGGCGTTGCTGAATACTGGAATGGTTAAACAGAAAGGGGAATTTTTTTGGCTCTTCCGGACTTACGGCGGTTTGCATAACTATGAGGTACATTAACAAAAATCAGCAAACCAGTTACGGAAATCTTAAGGTGCGCTTTCCGCATTAAGAATTAAATTCGCCACGGGTCGCACCTGTGGATAGGATAACAGAATGGCTATTTCGGATACTAACCTAAATTTTCCAACCTTGGGGTCCGTTTGATTCACCTCAAGATGCGTTCGCGTAGCGTGGCCTACGGCCAATCGCATGGTGCTACAGCAGCAAACCCTGGCAACGATGAAGCGAATCCCTTGTCGAGTTGGAGTAGAGCGATCGCTTGATTTTGGTCAGGACTTACCCATTGCCCCCTAAATCCCCCAAACTTGGGGGACTTTCTCAGTAGTACCCCCCATATTTGGGGGGTTAGGGGGGCGAACCCAACTAAACTTCGTAAGTCCTATTGGTATTAAAGCTATCAAGCTATCATGCTTAATCTCAGGGCAATTGGAACGTGCCATTTAGTTGAGCTTGGCTTCAATAAATATTATACATAACCTACACATAAATCATACGTTTAGCTAACGCGATTGGCCGTAGGCCACGCTACGCGAACGCAAACTTCCATCACTTTAATCTTCTTTATTAAGTCGCAAACTCGTTAATTAAAAAGTTCGTAATTAATCGAGATTGACCCAATTCAAAACCTTAAGAAGTTATACGAACTTTTAGATATTTTATTTTTTGATATGGATTGACATACTGAAAATAAGCAATCCAGTTCAATGTGGCAAAAAAAAACCCGATTAGACTAGCATCTATCACCCCTTAGCCTGATCAAAATACAATGACTAAAAAATTACTCACCAAATTAACAGTTGCTACCACCAGCCTAGCCTTAGTCACCTTAGGAACGACTAGCAGCGCACAAGCAACAAGCTTAACTGGACTGATTGAATTTAACACTAATGGATCAGGAAGTACGGGTACAGCTGTTTGGGATACCGGTGCTGATCGCTTTTGGGACTTGTTCGTTACCAGCGATGGTGAAGACGGTGAATTCATTAATGACCCAAGTAGTCGCAACATCGACTTTGAACTAACAGAAGGTATCCATACATTTACGATTTATGGTGATGGCAGAAGCTCTCTTGCTAATAAAAGTCATTACGGTTTGAATTTGTTTTTCAATGGAGAGACTGCCAATCCAGGGATTTCAGTCTTTGGAGAATTAGCCCGGTCCACTGACTCTGATCCAACCTTTTTAGCCAATAGTAGTGGTTCAACTCGGGGACTGGATGGAAGTACTGTACCAGGCTCAGGAACTCTGTCCTTTATCGATGGTTTAACAACCGTCACACTTACTGACTATATTTATCAAGCACCAAATGTTCAACAGAAAGACCGTGTGAGTGAGTATAGTATAAGTCCAAATGGTCACTTGGACATGGTGGGACAATTTACATTAAACGTAGAAACTACAAACTTAGAAACTACATCTGTCCCTGAACCGGTTTCAGTGCTAGGTCTGCTGACAGTGGGTGCATTCGGTGTTGGTGCAACCCTCAAGGGCAAAAAGAAACAGCAAGCCTAAGCTGGCCGTCTCAAGAAATTAGCAATCTTAACAAATTACCAAACTATAGCAGTTCTCAATTGGGTATTGAGAGCTGCTATATATTGTACACAATCTATACCTAAGCCATACCTTCTGCAAACGCGATCGCAAACTTTCGTAAGCCTTACTAAAGATGTAGGCTAACGGAATTTGATTTGAACCTCCCCATCCTAAGAGGAATGGGGATTCCCAGGCACAACCTAGTTGGTTGTTATCTCCATGGGCGTAACTTTCCCTCGCACCGAGGGTAGCTGAGTAGGGTCAATACCCAGTTTTTTTGAGACCCTTACTTTTTATATTAACACTATTTGAGAGGAAAAATTCATCCCCGACCTAAGAGGACGGGGTATTCTTTTCCCTCTCAAACTCTCCCACTCTGATAACGAAGTAGGCGAAGCCAAAGAACGAAGCAATTAGGATTTCAGCAAAATGGTAATCATCTTTTGGTTTGCTTCTACCCATAATTTTGATTACTGACCCGGTACTCTAGCAGTTTTCTATGGTTATATCACACTCAGGTTAGCAGCCAAGAATCATGTAGGGTGCAAAGTAAATGGCAGTGCTTAACTTACAATACCTGATGGATATTCAGGAAGGATTAGGATTTGCTGAACAATTAGTGTTTTCCAACACAGGGCAATCTCTCAGTGATATCCAAAGAGCAGTTTTGCAAAAATCCTGGCAAGGGCAACGCAAAACCTATGACCAAATCGCTCAAGAGTTAGGCTATTCAGCAAGTTATATCAAGCAGACCGTTGCCCCTAAATTATGGAAACTGTTCTCAGAAGCACTAGGGGAAAAAGTTAGTAAAACCAACTTTCGCAGTGTACTCGAAAGGCGACAGGTTAATCAAGTATCGAGTGACACTCAGGAGCTGATTGGGGTATTGAGACAGGGACTAGAGCCTTACTACAAAGGGAAGGTGCAATCTACAGCTAAGCAACAGATCTCAAATGTTCTTTTTCCTAACCATCCCAAATCCCAAATCTTCAATCCTCAATCGCAGCAGTTGGAGTTACCAGAAGGAAGAGTTCCTTTAACTTCCCGATTTTATGTCGAGCGAGTCCCCTATGAATTTAGGTGTTACGAAGAGATTGTTAAACCAGGAGCCTTTATTCATATTAAAGCACCCAGACAGATGGGTAAAACATCCCTGATGGTCAGGATTCTGGCTCATGCAGAAACTCAGGGTTACCAAACTGTGCGTTTGAACCTTCAACGAGTGGATGTTGAAATTCTCACTAACCTAGATAAATTTTTGCGTTGGTTAGCCTACAATGTCACCCGCAAGCTGAACCTAAAACCTATGCTGGATGATTATTGGCATCAGGACCTCGGTAGTAAAGTCAGCTGCACCACCTATTTCCAAGACTATAGCAATTCTCATAGCTATGAGAATTGCTATAAGTTGTACCTGGGGGGGCGACGAAAATAGTTATAAAGCAGACAGGACAAGCGATTTAGCTCTCATTCCTCGTAAATAATACTTCCATTTATTACGATTAAGTCTCATTAATTCTCGTACTAAATTAATACACTCA
>NZ_JAAHHE010000132.1:0-17811 GCF_010692525.1 Moorena sp. SIO3B2 | reverse complement strand
CACAAGATATCTCTCCAGAAGAGCATGAGCTATGCTGGTCTGCTAAACTCCCTTGTGCATTTGAACTAGAAGATAATATTCAACTTCGCGATCCAAACCGTGGTATTAGAGGTGGTTTTATAAAAGTAAAAAGGGAACAGGGAACAGGGAACAGGGAACAACGGATCTGGGAATAGGGAATAGGGAAAAAATCCGGCGTTGCTGAATAATATAATGATTTTAAGAGTAGGTGCGCGCCTCCTAGGGCGCGAGGGATTGCTCGCGCCCTAGGGTCGCACCTGTAGAATGGGTAGCTTGCGTGGAATGGGCATCTTGCGTGGAACTGGCATCTTGCCAGTTTCATGCTTATTTTCGAGCGGGTAGGATGCCCACTCTACTCCTATCCATTACTTGATTCAGCAACGCCGCTATGTTAGCCCGTAGTAATTCAAGGGATTGTCATGGAGGATCTTGCGAATGGTTTCCTCAGGGAGACGCTCTCGCAGTGCCAGAGCCTCATCGACACTTTCGATAAAGTTCGGATGATCCATGTGAGGGAAATCAGACCCAAACAATAATTTATCTGCTCCGATGTACTGGATTAACTCGGGTAGATAGGGTTCTGATGTTTCGACACCAATGAAGCACTGACGGCGGAAATAGTCAGAGGGCTTCATCTTAACATTATCCTTGACTTCATAGGCGAGATTCTCATATTCCTCATCTAAGCGCCATAACCAGTAGGGTAACCAACCACAACCCGCTTCAAAAAAGCCAACCCTCAATTTGGGATGACGTTCTAAGACGCCCCCCTCAATCATTGCCAACAGTCCCATCATCAACTCCATTGGGTGGGAGCAAGCATGGAGTGCAAAACGAGAGTCAAAGCGATCGGCTCCCGTGGTGGGCAGACGACTATGGGTTCCTTCATGAACCGTGACGGCTATGTTCAGGCGTTCACACTCACTCCAAAATGGTTCATAGGCCGGATCGCTCAGTATTCGTCCCTTCACTGGATTGGGGCGAATAAAGACCGCTCGCCAACCAAATTCTGCAATTCGCTGCAGCTCTGGCACCATATCTGCGGGATCATGCTGGCTAATAGCACCCACGCCCCTTAGCTTTTGAGGGTTGTAACTGCAAAAATCATATAGCCAATTGTTATAGGCTCGGACTAAAGCAGCAGCTAGTTTAGAATCCATGCTGTCAATTCCCCACATCCACAATCCCATGGTTGGGTACAAAAAGGTCATGTCAGACCCCATCTTGTCCATTAATTCCACTCGAGCCTGGGGGTCACTAGCGCCATGTAGATCGGGGTTCTCTTCCACTAACCTGAGACCTTCTGCCATCAGACGTTCAGAAAACTTGTACAGGATGAACTCACCGTCAAATTGATAGTTTTTAGGTGCTAAGTCTTTAAACTCGGGTTCTAGGTATTTTTCCCAGAGATCTTCCGGTTCTCCGACATGGCTGTCGGCATCAATAATGTCAAAGTTCTTCAGCATTGTACATCGTTCCCTTTTGAACTTATTTGTCAGTGGTGAGTCAATAGACCAATAACCGTTAGTGTTCAACTGCCGTCATCACTAGGATGACAGCTACGCATCGATATTGAGTGCGCCTTCAATACCAGCTTTGAGCGTCTCAGCCACAATAGCAACTGTAGGCTGATGCACCATATATTCGTGATAACCAGGAATGGTATGGACCTCAATTCCTGAGGATGTGACTGCTTGCCAACCCAAGGTGGGATCGGTTGTCACTTCCGCTGAGGACACTGCCACTGAACCAGATTCAGCGCGCAACAGCGTTATTACACCTGGATAGTCAGGCGGGGAGTAACTGCGCATGGCCTTGTGGTTGAGCTTCATCAACTGGAGAAGACGCTCAATCTGGTCTGCTCCCAAATCTGGTGGTACTAGGTTTGCCTGGCGAGCCTGTTCCAAAATGAAGGCGGCTTGTTGCTCCGATGGTAATTCTCGGAGGACTTCCCAATCGAGGGAGAGGGGACCGCCAAAGAGTTCCAACACTACTTCCACATCTTCTGATAAGGCTTGCTCATCAGGCATGTGGGCCGGTGTATAGGTATCCAAAAGACCCAGAAATGCAACCTGCTCACCTTGGGAGAGCAAATCGTGGGCTATCTGCAAGGCAACCATCCCACCAAAAGACCAACCCATCAGTAGGTAAGGACCTTGGGGTTGGACTTCGCGAATCGCAGTGAGGTAAACCATTGCCATCTCTTCCACCGTTGTCAGCGGAGCTTGTCCTTCCTGTTGGCCAAGGGATTGCAATCCATAGAAGGGCTGGTCTGCACCGAGCAGTTGGGACAGCTCCAGGTAGCAAAAGACTGTCCCACCAGCAGGGTGAACACAGAAAATGGGGGGTTGGTTCCCCTGGGGTTGAATGGGAACCAGGGGAGATAGGGTGGGCACCCCCTGCTCCTGCTGCAAGATCACGGCCAGTTGCTCAATGGTTGGGGCCTGAAATAGAGTCGCCAAGGGCAGCGAGCGCCCAAAGTCCTGCTCGATGCGATTCATTAAGCGCACGGCCAACAGGGAGTGCCCCCCCAAGTCAAAGAAATGACTGCCCACCCCAATGGGTTGAACCTCTAAAATCTCCTCCCATAGCTTCACCAGTTGCAGCTCTTGGCGATTGCGCGGGGGAATGTAGTTGTCAGGGGAGTAATGATTGCTGATTAATTCAGGGGTGGGCAATCGTTTGCGATCGACCTTACCATTTGCCGTTAGGGGCAGGGCATCGAGGACCATGTAACTCGGCGGCACCATATACTCTGGCAACTGCTGCTGCAAGTAGTGACGCAGTTCATCAATGCCCATGTCATCTTCTGTGGCAGAGTCAGATGATTCTGAGTCGAAGACCACATAGGCGACCAACTGCTTACTCTGGAGCTCACCCACAGCAGCCACAACAGTTTCCTTAACTGTAGCATGCCCCAGCAGGGTTGCCTCAATCTCACCCAGTTCAATTCGATAACCACTGATTTTGACTTGGAAATCCTCCCGACCCAAAAATTCAATGTTGCCGTCGGGTAAGTAGCGAGCCAAATCACCCGTTTTATACAAGCGCTCTCCAGTCTGGGGATGCAGGATAAAGCTGGCATTCGTTTTTTGCTCATCCCGCCAATAGCCCTGGGCCAGAGCAATCCCACCAATGTAGAGCTGACCCGGAACCCAATTGGGACAAGGTTCAAGGTGATGATTGAGCACATGGAGACTTTGATTCACCAGTGGCTTACCGTAGGGAACACTCTTCCAGTCCGGCTCTATCGTGGTAATGGCATAGTAAACCGACCAAATGGAAGCCTCTGTGGCTCCCCCCAGACTGACCACCTGTCCTTGGGGCCATAATGATTGGATTTGGGTCGGTAAATTGAGTGGAATCCAATCACCACTCAACAGGGCAAGTCGGAGGTCCTCGGTTACTTGGTCTGGATGCTCAGACAGATATTCCACTAGCATCTGCATCAGGGCAGGGACAGTGTTCCAGAGGGTGACGTGGTGGGTCGTCATTAACTCAACCCAATGGGCTGGGTCTTTAGCTGCCTCTGGAGCGGGCATGACCAAGGTACCCCCCGCTGCCAGGAGGCCAAAGATATCGTAGACAGACAGGTCAAAGTTGAGGGCAGAGACTGCCAGCATCCGATCCTTGGGCTGAATGTCAAACCGTTGGTTAATATCTTGGATGGTGTTAACGGCTCCTCGGTGATCGATCATCACCCCTTTGGGGGTTCCTGTAGAACCGGAGGTAAAGATCACATAGGCTAAATCGGTGCTGCTGACGTTTGCTTCAAGGGGGGTGTCTATGATATCCTGTGGTTGGGGATCAACCACCAGGCAGTGCAGGTGGTTTTGCAATGCTAAGCGCTGGGTTAGGGCAGTTTGTGTTAGGACCAGTTTGACTTCTCCTTGCTCCAGCAAAGACCATTGACGCTCCTGGGGCAGGGCGGCATCAATAGGGAGATAGGCGGCACCAGCCATCAAAATGCCTAAGACAGCAACGATTTGCTCCCAGCCTTTTTCCATGAGCACGGCTACTAGGGTGTTGGGGGTGGCTCCCAATTGCTGAACTTGCTGGCCGAGGGCATAAGCTTCAGTGTAGAGGTCATGGTAGGTGAGGGTGCGTTGCGGGGTGATGAGGGCGATCGCCTCAGGTCGCTGATGCACTTGCTTCACAAACAGACTATGGAGGGTCTCTTCAGAAATAGGGGCATCGGTTGCATTGACTTGAGTACGCTGGGTGAGTTGAGGTGCTGGCAGCAGCTGGGGACTAGTCTGAGTCCAAGCTGCATCAGATGTGGCCAGCTGTTGTAGCCAATGGTAGTAGCTAGTAAACATGTCATTGAGGAGCCTCTCTGGAAAGAGATCTTCAACGACATTCCAAACCAGTAGTAAGGCACCGTTTTGTTCTGCAACACCGTGGTCTAGCCACACTTGAGGGGTTTTATTGACCATGTAAACGGTTTTCCCCAGTTGATCTAACGGCCAAGCGTCCTGTTGTTGAGATGGCAAGCCTTTCTCAGCTAACGTATCAAGGGCTAACGTACTGGTAAACACAACGCCCAGGGGTTGATAACTACCGCGCTGACGGCGCAGTTCCCGCTGCACCTCAACACCACCGACGTAGCGATGGTCTAAATCTTGCCAGAGTTGCCCCTGGAGACGTTGAGCCCGTTGGGCAAAGGGAACAGCATCTGTACAATTGACCTCTAGAAGCGTCAAGGAGGTGAAGTCGCCTACTAATTCATTGACTTGAGGATGTAAAGGTAACCGGTTGAACAGGGTGAGGTTGATCGTGAATTTGGGACTTTTGCTCCAGTAGGCTAACAAATCAGCAAACGTAGCTAAAAGAATCCCTGAAGGCGTCAAATTGGCTTGTTTGGCCCGGGCTTTCAATTGTTGCCAATCGGTTGCAGACAGCTCCGCTTGGTAGCAGTTAAATTCAGGTTGGTCTAGGGTGGCAGTCTGCTGGGCTAAGGGAAGCTCTGGTGCTGGAGGAAGGGTTTCTAAGCGATTCCACCAGTAGTATTGAGAGCGTCGATATTGGGGGGTATCTTTGAGACTCAGTTCTGCTAGCACATAATCCCGAAATGTGAGGTCTGACTGTGGTAGCGGGTTGTCTCTGGTCTGATACAAGTCCAGCCATTGCTGCAAAATGATCCTCATGCTCCAGGCATCAGCAACGAGGGCATCAAAGCCCCAGTGCAAGCGATAACGCTGATCCCCTAAGTGAGTGGCACGGATCCTAAACAGTGGCCACTCTCCAGCAGGAAACATCTCATGGGACATGTGGTGACGAATGGCTTCTAGCTCAGTTGAGATGGTTGGTTCTGAATGCCCACGCAAGTCTAAAACTTCAATCTCATAGGGAGGAACTTGCTTGAGAACTTGCTGCTCACCATTGGGTAGAATCAACATTCGCAGCATGTCATGGTTGTCAATCACTTGCTGCCAAGCGAAACTCAAATGTTCTAGGTCTAAGGACTCACAATCGATTTCCAGATAGGCATGAGTGGAAATATTACCCAACTCAAAGGCCGAATTACGACCGAGCCAATAGGCTTGTTGAATCTTGGTCAGGGGAAAGGGTTGATAGCGTTGGTCTGGAGTAGGGACGATCATGGGTAAAGGCTCATCCGGTTCTGATTCTGATAAACCTCCAGTTTGAGGGATTTGGGCCAAGACTTGGTCTAATTGGGCAATGGTAGGACTATCAAATAGAGCGGCCAGAGAAATCTCTTGCCCTAAAGACTGGCGGAGTCGAGAAATTAATTGAGTCGCAAGTAGAGAGTGGCCACCGAGCTCAAAGAAGTTATCGTGAATCCCGACTTCATCCAAATGCAGCACATCTGCCCAAATTTCTGCTAGTGCTTGCTCTGTGGGTGTTCGAGGGGCAACAAAATCGGTTGACAAATGATTGGCAAAATCAGGTGCTGGCAAAGCACGACGATCAACTTTACCATTGGGCGTGAGTGGGAATTGCGACAATACGATCCAAGCATTCGGCACCATATACTCTGGTAATCGCTGCTCCAAATACTCCTTCAACTGAGGGATGACTTGTTTTGCCTGTTGATCTGCTAGGGGATTGTTGCCATAACGGTGCCAATTGCCTGCAGCGATTGATTTTTGTGTCAACGGTGTTAACAAAATCGCTTCAGCTGCCATCTCAGGTCGGACAAAAACGGCATCAAAACAGCCATCCCTAGGATCGGCAGACCAGCACAGTTCTAGGTGATACCCTAACCCAGCACTAAGTTGGTTAAGCTGCTCTGGATCAATGGTCTCTTGAAGCGAGTCAGACAATGTTTGTTCTAATTGCTGTACATTAAGTTTGTCTTTGATCACACTCAGCCGTTCTACACAGATCACATCGGTGGCTACCCGACGATTCAGCAAACCCTTAAAACAAACTGCGTCTGGCTGTTGTTGCTGTAAATATTGGGCGATCGCTTGAGCGTCCATTGCAACACCATTGACAATCACAGGGAGTATGTTTGATGGAGACTGACTCTCAATGTGCAACAGTACTGAGTAGCGATATTTCATCAGTTCATTAGTTTCACTGCCCCGTTGTAAGCGCACTTGCACATGAGTGATTTCAGTATATCTGTCTTTGAGAGCCACAAAGAATTCTGGGTCCACCAATAACTCCGTTTCTTGCTGTATACTCCGCTCAATCCGCTGCTGCAACTGTTGAATGTCAAGGGACAGAGTCGCTCTGAATCGTTGGACTGACGTATGAAAGGCTCTCATTAAAGGATAAGAACGGACGTCCCCTAGGAATATCATACCCCCAGGCTTAACGACACGAATGCTATTCTCAATCACCTCCAAGAGGTAATCAATACTAGGGAAATACTGGACAATCGAACTGAGAAGGATAACATCAAAGCTATCGTCAGCAACCCCAGCCATGTCTTCCGCTCGCTTCTGCGCCAGGGTGACATGAGTATATTGCTCAGGTCGCTGGTACATTTGCTGCTTGATGTGCTCAAGGGAGGCATTGGAGATGTCAGTGCCGTAGTAGCTCTGAGTGTGGGGGGCGAGCTGAAACAGCAGCATCCCTGTACCACAGCCGATTTCCCACACACTTTGGGGATGATGGGCCAGGACTTGGCTGACAATATCATTGGCCCACACGCGCATTTGGGTTTCGGGGAATGGTTTATAATCGTAGCTGTTCAGCCATCCTTGGATATTGAAGAGTGGGTCTGAAAGGTTGTTCGCTTCTGTGTCAATTTGTTGATCGAAAATATTTTCCCAATTACTGACTTGCAGTTCATAAAGCTCTGGTTTTTTAAGGGTTTGAGCGTCTAATTTAGGAACAATATAGGCAACCAATTGCTTATTATCAGGGGTATCCTCTCGGGCCATGACAACCGTTTCTTTAACAGCAGAATTTTGATTGAGAGTCGCTTCAATTTCTCCTATTTCAATCCGAAAACCCCGAATCTTAACTTGATAGTCTATGCGACCTAAGAAATCAATATTCCCATCGGGTAAATAACGAGCTAAATCTCCAGTCCTATAGAGACGAGCAGCTGGCTTTTGACTAAATGGATTGGGGATAAACTTTTCTTGGGTTAATTCTGGTCGATTAAGGTAGCATCGGGCAAGACCATCACCACCCAGGTGGAGTTCTCCTGGGACTCCAATGGGAACTGGTTGACCCAAATTATCGAGGATATAGGCTTGGCTATTAACAATTGGTTTACCAATTAAGGGTGATTGACTAGACCCTTTCTCCATTAAGGCAAAGGTGGAGTAAGTCGTATCTTCACTGGGACCATAGAGATTGTAAACGGCCTGAATGGTGGTCTGGTTATAGAGCTGTTGGACCAGTTTATTATCAAGGGGTTCACCTGCTAAGTTGACTGTTTCTACACTAGAGGGAATCCCATCAGAGCTGATTAACGCTCGGGCTGCTGAAGGCACAGTGTTAATCAGGCGCACTTGATTTGCCGCAGGCAAGGTTGGTAGGTGTAAAGCATTCTCAGCTAAAATAACCTTGCCACCCCAACTTAAGGGGACAAATAACTCAAATACAGATAGATCAAAACAAATAGAAGTAGATGCTAATACGCCAGCAATTTGGTCTTCATTAAAGACAGTTCGAGCCCAATATAACAGGGCAACTGCGCTACGATGCTCAATGGCAACTCCTTTCGGTTTACCTGTAGAGCCAGACGTATACAGTACATATGCCAAATTAGAAGAGGTAAGGTGATTGACAAAATGGGTTTGAGCCTCATCATCTGTTGCAGATTTCCACCAGTTCTGGTCAAGGGGAATCAACAAATTTTCTGTTTGAGGCAAACAAGACTGAGAATGAAAGTCAGTTAACAGAACTTGCACGTCTGCATCTTCTAGGACCTGAGTTAAGCGCTGTTGAGGATAGTTAGGATCGAGAGGTACATAGGCTCCGCCAGCCTTGAGAATTCCTAATAGGCCCATGACCATTTCGAGGGAACGTTCCACACAAATTCCGACTAGCACGTCTGGCCCTACGCCTTGCTGTCGTAAATAGTGCGCCAGCTGATTGGCTCTAATATTCAACTCAGAATATGTGACTCTTTGGTTCTCAAAGATGACTGCGACTGCGTCTGGTGTTTTCTCAGCCTGGGCTTCAAAGAGTTGATGGATGCATTGGTTTGACGGGTAAGCAATGGTGCTTTGATTCCACTCCACCAAAACTTGTTGTTGTTCTGAGGTACTCATCATGGGTAATTGGCTGATGGGCTGCTCAGGATTAGCCAAGATCGCTGTCAGCAGATTTTGGTAGTGGCTGAGCATCCGTTTGATGGTGTCCGCTTCAAACAAATCTCGGTTGTAGGCACACAATCCCTTTAATTCTTCTCCCTCAAGCCACAGGTGAAATTCGAGATCCAACCGAACCGTTATTTCAGCACTCGTCTCCTTGTACCAACTCACCTCTAAGTTTGGCAAGCTGAAGTTGGGCTCCATAGCCTCTTGCTGTTGGACCGAAAACAGGACTTCGAATAAGGGGTTGCGGTGTAAAGATCGCTCGGGTTGTAATTCTTCGACCAATTTTTCAAAGGGAAGGTCTTGATGAGCATAGGCTTCTAAAGCAGTTTGTCTGACTCGGGCTAAGACTTCGATAAAACTGGGATCACCACTCAAATCCGTATACATTACCAAGGAGTTGACGAAAAACCCAATCAATCCTTCAATCTCAGGACGATTCCGATTGGCTATTGGGGACCCCACTGCAATTCCCTCTTGACCGCTATAACGAAATAGTAAAACCTTGAAGGCTGCCAACAGGGTCATAAATAAGGTTGCTCCTGCCTGCTGGTTGAGATGCTTTAACTGGGCTGTAAGGGGAGCAGAGATCTCGAAGCTTTGTCCAGCTCCCCGGAAAGACTCAATAGCTGATCGGGGATGATCTGTGGACAACTGTAGAGGAGACAGATTATGAAGTTTTTGCTTCCAATAGTCCAGTTGGGTCGCCAGAGCTTGCCCTTGTAACCACTGCCGTTGCCACACAGCAAAGTCAGCATACTGTATAGGAAGCGTTGGTAAGGCATCCTGTTGGTCAAGTAGGGCAGCTTGATACAAGGCAGACAGATCTTGAACAAAGACTGTCATAGACCAGCCATCAGCAACAATGTGATGTAAAGTCACCACCAAAACATACTCAGTGGTTGCCAGTTGGAACAACTGGGTACGGATTGGTGGATCTAACTCAAGGTTAAAGAGCTTCTGATTTTCTTGTTGTAGTAACTGTTGGAGTTGAATGATTTTTTTAGAGGGAGATAAACCACTTAAGTCGCAGATTGGCAGTTCAAGAGCAAACGGGGCACCAATCATTTGATAGGGTGTGCCATTGGTTTGGGCAAACCGAGTTCTGAGCGGTTCATGGCGAACGATCAGCTGGTTAAAACTGTCTTGGAGGGCAGCGATCTGTAGTTGACCTCTGAGATGTAAAGCTACGGGAATGTGGTAGGCATTGCCAGTTAAGTTCGTTTGTTCCAGAAACCACAGCCGTTGTTGCGCAAAGGATAGGGGAGGTGGGGAACCTTCTCTGGAAATGGGCGGAATCGCTAGTGGTTCATCATCACCAGTTATAATAGCCTTTTGCAGTGAGGTCAAATACTCCCCCAAACCCTTTACAGTTGGAGTATCAAAGACTTGACTTACAGGGAACTGGAGCCCAAAGGTCTGCTGCAGGCGAGAGACCACTTGAGTAGCGAGTAAAGAATGGCCTCCCAGATCAAAGAAATTATCGTAAATGCCGATGGATTCTACGCCTAATACCGCAGAGCAAATTTCAGCAATGGCCTGCTCAATTGGTGTTCGAGGTGCAATGAATTCAGTGACCAAACTACTGGTGAAGTCAGGACTGGGCAGAGCCCGATGGTCAACCTTTCCATTGGGTGTGAGGGGGATAGCATCTAAAACCATCAATGCAGAGGGCACCATGTAGTCAGGGACTTGCTGTTGCACAAATTGACGGAGTTCATGGAGACTAACGGATGGATTGCTACTAACGATATAGGCTGCCAACCGTTTGGAACCTAAGTGATCTGTTAGGGCAACTACGACAACTTGTTGAACTTGGGGATGTTGATTGAGGATAACTTCAATTTCGCTTGTTTCTACCCGAAAACCGCGAATTTTGACTTGGCGATCGATGCGACCTAAGAACTCAATATTCCCATCAGGTAAATAACGGGCTAAATCGCCGGTTTTATACAGGCGAGCCTCTGGGTCTGAACTAAAAGGATGGGCAATGAACTTCTCTTGGGTAAGTTCAGGTCGGTTGTGATAGCCAAGCGCTAGGCCATCGCCACCAATGTGCAGCTCACCAGGTACACCAATGGGGACGGGATTAAGGTAGCGATCGAGAATATAGACCTGAGTATTGTTGATTGGTTTGCCAATGTTGGGCTGCTTGTGAGATGAGCCGTCATTGACCACAACTCCAGAGGTAGTCACCACTGTATTTTCCGTTGGGCCGTAGTTATTGATCACCTCAAACGGCAAGTTAGCTTTGGGATAGACAATCAGCCGATCGCCCCCTGTTTGCAGCACACGCAACTTATTAGTGTTTGGCCAATCTAACAACAAGAGTTCCTGGGCAATTGATATGGGAAACAAGCTGAGGGTAATTTCCTGGTCAATTAACCACTGTTGCAGCTGCGCTGGTGATGAGAGGAGTACCTCACGCTGGACTAAATAAACACTAGCTCCAATTGTCAAGGATGGCCATACTTCCCAGACGACAGCATCAAATGCCACAGCCCCTGCTTGAGTCGCTCTATCTGCAGTACTCATCTCAAAGGCTTGGTGATACCAAAACACGAAATTGAGTACGCTTTGATGGGCAATTAATACCCCTTTGGGGGTGCCCGTGGACCCCGAGGTATACATCATATAGGCCAGATGATCGGCTGCTGAACCGCTAACTGGGTTGTGAGAACTGTAGGTCTCAGCGCGATCTTCCCAATCCCCATCCAAACAGAGGACTTGGGCACTATGGGTGGAAATCTTGTCGACCAATCGTGGTTGGGTCAACAAGATTTCCACCTGCGAATCCCTCAATAGATGGGCCAATCTCTGCTGGGGATAGGTGGGATCCATGGGCACATAGGCACCGCCTGCTTTGAGGATCCCGAGCATTCCCACCACCATTTCTAGAGTCCGCTCTACACAAATGCCCACTAAAACGTTTGGCCCCACACCTTGCTGTTGCAAATAGTGGGCCAGTTGATTGGCTTTGGTGTTCAACTGGGCATAGGTGAGGTATTGATCTTCAAACACCACTGCGATTGCGTCTGGTGTTTTTTCAACCTGGGCTTCAAAGAGTTGATGGATACATCGATCTCTGGGGTAATCGGTGGTGGTCTGATTCCAATCCACCAACACCTGTTGCTGTTCTGGATCACTCAATATAGGTAGCTGGCTGATCGGGTACTCAGGATGAGCCAAAATTACTGTCAATAACGTTTGTAAATGACTAGCCATCTGGGCAATGGTTTGCTCATCAAATAGGTCAGTGTTGTACTTGAAGAACCCAGATAGCCTTGAGTCTGTCTCGATTATTTCCAGTGTTAAGTCATATTGATTTTCATACTGATCGATGGCAACTGTTTTCACCTCCATGCCACCCCAATTAATGAAAGTATCTGTTCTGCCTAGAAACTGCTGAATCTCTTGGGCTTCTAATAAGTTCTGGAGTGCAAAGGAGACTTGGAAAATAGGGGGACGGCTCGGATCTCGCTCCAGATGTAACCTTTCAATCAACAACGTAAAAGGATAATTCTGATGGTCTAATGCCCCCATAACAGTTTGTCGCACTTGAGCCAGGAAGTCTCGAAAAGAGGTATGACCGGATACATCTGAGCGGAAGACCATGAGATCAACAAAGTATCCCACAATTGAGTCAAACTCCGATTCTGTTCGCCCGGAGGTAGGAGAGCCCACCAAGATATCCTCTTGCCCCGTATAACGATACAGAAGTACTTGAAAAGCCGCCAACAGGAGCATGTAAAGGGTAACCCCTTCCGATTTAGCCAGCGCCTTAATGTTCTGAGTCAGCTGTTGAGACACCTGAAACGGGTAAGCTGCACCATGATCGCTTTTGATTGCAGGACGCGGTCTGTCTGTCGGTAAATTCAGTACCGGTAACTCACCCGCCAGCTTTTGTTGCCAATAATCCCAAAGTCGTTTTCCTTCCTCTCTCTCAACTAATGCCTGTTGCCAATGGACATAATCTTGGTACGTGTGCGTCAGGGGTTGCAGCGAGACTTCAACTCCTGCTAGTAGTGCCTGATAGATTTCTGATAATTCTTTGACAATTAAATTTAGTGACCATCCATCCACTGCAATATGGTGGATCGTCAACAAAAGGATATGATCTTGTTCTGAGCAGTTGAACCATCTAACTCGCATCACTGGTTCTGTTTCCAAGTCAAAGGGATGGCGATGCGCTTCAACAACCTTCGCCCGTAAAGTCTCTTCATCCCAGATTGCAGCATTAATCTGCAAGAAATCTAATTTTTGATCTTGGTGGATCCATTGGATTGGAGCTTGACCTCGATTTGGGAATGTACTGCGTAAAGAGGAATGACGTTCCCTTAATATCAGAAAGGCTTGCCGCCAGATGTTTATATCAACTTCGGAGTAAATCCGAATGGCAAATGATACATTGTAGGCGTAGCTCTTGGGCGAAAGCTGCCACAAAAACCAAATACCTTTTTGGCCATAGGACAGAGCATGAACTTGGAGAAGATCCGGTTGCTCATTGAGGAGCTGTAATATTTCAGCCTTGTGCTGCTTCAATTGGTTAACAATGTCGGACTTCAGAACTTTTTGAGAACCGCCACTCCGCAATTTACCATTGTCAAGCCATAACTTGACGCCCTTGAGTGAAAGGTCTTGCAAGAATTCAACCAAGTTCATAAATCCACCTCAATCCAATCACTATCGTTAACATTTCCGCTCTGAAGTTGCTGATTATTATCCAAGCCTGACGTGTGCTTCTGTTCCAGTTGGGTCAGTTGCTGATTGAGTTCAGTTGATAGAGCAGCAATAGTGAGTTCTTCCATGAATTTTGTAATTGGAATATGAACTGATAACTTGGTTTGAAGTCGATTTCGCAAGTTAACTGCAACCAGAGAGTCAAGGCCCATATAATTTAAATGTTGTTGTACATCAATTTCTGAGGTTTTCATTCCCAACAGATGAGCAACTTGCTCTTGGAGATAAGTCCTCAGGAGCTGTTCTCTTTCGGCCTCTAATGCTACTTTTATTTGAGCTAAAATTTGATCATCTTTTGCCGTTGGTGCCGACTCTATTGTCGTTATTGTTCTCAGAACAACCTCTGGATTGGCCTGTCTGACTTCAAAACCCTCAATGCGAGCCATTCCTTGGCCCTCAACATTAAATAGCAGTAGATCCCAGATTTGTCTGTCAGCACCTTCTCCCTGATTTGGGCGTAACTGACCATGACACCAGAGCGTTTCCCCTGGGGAATGCCCCATATAGGAAAAGCGTTCAATCTGGAGAGGGAGCCACGTTTTAGTGTCAGTGGCAGAGTGGGTGATGGCATCAGCAATGATCAACTGGAAACAGGCATCAATCAAGGATGGATAAAGTGGGTAGCTATCAGCATCTCTGACAAAAGTGGGCTGCTTTAAGCAAATCAAAAACTCTTGATTGCCAACCCAGGCCGTTTCAATCCAGCGAAAATACTCTCCTAACTGGATATGGCGTTGCTCAAGCTTTTGGTAGATAGTTGTTCCTTCCACAACCTGAGAGCAACGACCCTGAATGTCCTGGACAGAGAGTTTGGGGAGAGTATCATGCCAGGATGCTAGATTGCCTTCAGCATGGAGCGTATAGGGTTGAGTTTGGGAGACACTGGTATTGTCAGCAGGATGAGTAGCAAAACTAATGACTTGGAAATTTAGGTTTTCCTCCTGTGGGGTCAACATGGTTTGCACTGTGCATGTTTGTCCCTCAGGGATAGCTAAGGCCTGAGTAAAGACAATATTGGTTAGCTGACATCCTGCTTGGGAGCATGTGAGGGAGGTTGTAGTGAGTAGGAGTGAGAGATAGCAGGCCCCAGGTACAACAACGCGATCATAGATCTGGTAATCAGCCAGGAAGGGCAAAGCTTCTGTGCTTAAATGAGATTCAAAGAAGATATCTTTGCTTAAGGGTGATTGGAACTTTTGGGTAATGAGGGGATGGAGTTTGCTCTGGGCACTGCCCAGCAAACGCCTGTTATCACCGCGATCGGAAGTCGCCTCCACCCAATATCGCTGTCGCTGGAATGGATATGTGGGTAAGGTCACTTTCTGACCACCATGCTGTTCAAACCCAAACCAGTCCACTGTGGCCCCGTGCATATATAACTGCCCCAAACTAGAGAGGATCTGTTGCTCATCATCTACTGTCGGACGCAGAGACGGTAACCACACCCCTGTCCCTTCTGGGAGGCATTGACGCCCCATCTCCAATAAAATGGGCTTGGGTCCAATTTCTAGAAAGCAGTCATACCCGAATTCAGATAATGCTTCCATACTATGGGCAAACCGGACTGGTTGACGAATGTGATTAACCCAGTACTGAGCAGTGGCGATTTGTTCGTCTGCTTTTGCCCCCGTCACATTTGATATCAAGGGAATGCGAGGGGAATGATAAGTTAGTTGTTCAGCCACCATTGTAAACTCAGCCAGCATCGGCTCCATCAGGGGAGAATGAAACCCATGGGAAATTTGCAGGGACTTGGTCTTTATCCCTATTGATTCAAGCTTGCTGACTATCGCCTCCAAAACCTCTGCTGCACCCGAGAGCACCACACTTTCAGGTCCATTAATCGCTGCAATGGAGACAGTTTCTACATGGGGAGAAATCAGGGATCGTACTTTTTTGTCAGAGGCCATCACCGAAACCATCGCTCCCCCGGCAGGCAACTCCTGCATCAATTGACCTTGAGCAGTAATCAGTTTTAGTCCTGTTTCTAAATCAAAGACCCCCGCGATCGTCGCTGCCACATACTCACCTACACCATGTCCCATCACCACTGCTGGCTGAATCCCCCAGGACTGCCATAATTGAGCCAAGGCATATTCTATCGCAAACAAAGCCAGTTGAGTATATATTGCTTTATCTAGCCAATCGGCACTCTGATCATCTGCTGTTTTCGGATACAGAACATCAATCAAAGAAACCTCAAGTTCTGGCTGTAAAATCTGGTCACATTGGTCGATCGCGTCCCGAAAAACAGACCAAGTTTGATACAGTTGCCGTCCCATGTTCAGATATTGCGACCCTTGACCCGTGAACAAGAAAGCAATTTGGGATCGAGTTGAGGCATGAGTCTTTCCTTGATCGGACTCCAGAACCTGTTCTGGGTTAAACTCACCCTGATCATTCAAAACCTGTGCTAGCTTTTGTCGCAGATCGGGGATCGAATCACTCACAATTGCCAACCGGCGATCGAAGTGTGCTCTCCCTACATGGGTTGTATAACAAATATCCCTTAGATCCACCTCGGCATTGGTATTCAAATAGCTTTGATAGTACTTCACTAACGCTTGCAGGGCAGGTGCTGTCTTAGCAGCCAAGGTGAGAAGATTGTGTGATCGCGTCTCAATCTTGACTCCATCTTCGTTTTTAGTTTGTTGTTTTTTCTGGTCTGGCGCTTCCTCCAAGACCACATGGGCATTGGTCCCCCCAATCCCAAAGGAGTGAACCCCTGCTCGTCGAGGATGACCATTTGTTTTCCACTCACAGAGCGTTGTATTCACAAAAAACGGACTATTGGCAAAGTCAATTTTAGGATTCGGTGTTTCAAAATGGAGACTAGGGGGGATTTGTTTGTGATAAAGGGAGAGGATGGTCTTAATTAATCCCACAATGCCGGAGCTGATTTGTAGATGCCCCACATTAGTTTTGACAGAGCCAAGGGCACAAAACTGTTTGCGTTGAGTTTGAGTCTGAAATGCTTGACTGAGGGCACTGACTTCGATCGGGTCTCCGAGCAATGTTCCCGTGCCGTGAGCTTCCACATAGGTAATCGTCTCAGGGTTTATATTAGACACTGCAATTGCCTCAGCCACCGCCCTGGCCTGTCCTTCCCCATTGGGAGCAGCATACCCAACTTTGTTGTTTCCATCGTTCGTCATGGCAGAACCCTTAATGACTGCATAGATTCGATCGCCATCTGCGAGAGCTGCATCTATGCGCTTCAAGACTACCAAGCCAACACCGCTGCCGAAAATGGTTCCTTCTGCTTGGGCATCAAAAGCTCGACAATGACCATCGGGCGAACCCAGAAGCCCTTCTTGGTGAAGATGTCCCACCTGTTGAGGCACCTGCACCGAAACCCCTCCTGCCAGTGCCAAGTCACATTCTCCACTGAGCAAGCTCTGGATCGCTGTGTGAACTGTCGCGAGCGAGGTTGAACAAGCCACTTGCATACTGACACTGGGTCCAGTTAGGTTCAATTTATAGGAGATACGTGTTGTCAGATAATCCTTATCACTAGCGAGTATCATCTGAAGACCGCCGATAGAATCGGGCGTCAGCACTCGTAAATCATCTTGAGTATCGAAATTACCACGGTTAGGCAGAAGATTGTGGATGAAATAAGTATTTAACTGCGAGCCTGCATACAAACCAATAGAACCTGAATAAGTCAGAGGATTATACCCTGCATCCTCCAAGCTCTCCCAGGCACATTCCATCAATAATCGTTGCTGGGGATCCATTAATTCAGCTTCTCTGCGACTATAGCCAAAGAAGTGAGCATCAAAATATTGCACATCAGAAAGAATTGGACTTGCTCTGACATAATTAGGATTACTTAAAAGCTTCGGATCGATGCCAGACGCTAATAGTTCGGCATCCGATAAAAAGGTAATAGACTCCGTTCCATTTCGTAAGTTCTGCCAAAATTGATCGAGATTATCTGCGCCAGGAAATCGACCTGACATCCCAATCACCGCAATCTCTGTTGAGTCCGCTCTACGAACTTCTTGGCGAATCTGTGCCCGTGCATACCCCTGTTGGGCTGCTGAATCTTCAGGTTGCGTCTGGGTGAAATATTGAGCCAACGCCTCGATAGTGGGATGACTAAACATCTCTGCGATGGACAGCTCTTTGCCAAAAGATTCTTGCAACTGACTTTGTAGCGTTAGCAGTAAGAGGGAATGACCACCTAATTCAAAGAAGTTCTCTTGCAAGCCAATTTTATCTAAACCGAGGACATCTTGCCAAATATTGACAATTACCTGTTCTACCTCAGTTTGAGGTAAGGCTAAGGCTGTTTCCT
>NZ_JAAHHE010000131.1:0-17924 GCF_010692525.1 Moorena sp. SIO3B2 | reverse complement strand
TAGTGGATACAGACATCGCTAAAGTTAGTCTAGTTGGGGGTGGTATGGTGGCACAACCCCTGGTTGTGGCTCAGTTTTTTGAGGCATTAGCACAACAGCAAATAACTATTCAGATGATTACAAGTTCGGACACTAAAATTAGTTGTGTGGTTGCTCAAGAAGAAGGAGTTAAGGCTTTAAATGCAGTGCATAAGGGGAGCATCCCGGTGGTTAAAAACTATGCCCAAACCCCCAAGGGTTTGGCTACACCAGCAAAGCCGACCTACGCAGGTTAATCAGCACGCTAATTAGTCGGACACAATTATAGCGCTACGCGCAAGGGCTTTAGGCAAGAGGCAAAAGGCAAAAGTTCAATAAAACAGCGTTTCAGCTTTTATCAATGTCAAACACCTTAATTGGTAGTGCTATACTTCAAAAAATCAGGCAAAAATTAGGCAAAAATTAGGCAAAAATTAGGACAATAAAATCATGATCAAACTTTATGATTACCAGCTATCTGGCAATTGCTACAAAGTGCGGCTAATGCTTTCACTACTTGGGTTAGAACATGAGACTGTCTGGGTTGACCTGGACAATGGTGAACACAAATCTCCCGAGTTTCTGGAATTGAATTCCTTCGGACAAGTGCCAGTTCTCACCGATGGAGATTTAGTCTTTCAGGATGCCCAAGCTATTTTAGTCTATCTAGCACGGCGCTATGGTAGCGAAGACTGGCTGCCTTTGGAAGCTGAAGCCATGAGTCGAGTGATGCGCTGGCTATCTACAACTGCAGGAGAGATTCGCCAGGGTCCAGAGTTTGCCAGACTTTATTACAAGTTTAATGTAAAAACCGTTAACATCGAGGTAGCAACACAAAAGTCGGCAACTATCCTGACATTGCTCGACAACCACCTCAGTGATCGGGCATGGCTGGAACTGGATCACCCCACAATTGCCGATATTGCTTGCTTCCCCTATGTTAGTCTCTCACCAGACGCTAAGATTTCTCTAGATGCTTACCCCAATGTGGTGTCTTGGATGGAGCGGATTAAACAATTACCAGGCTACATTGCGATCGCGTAGCGTGGCCTACGGTCAATCCCATAGCGTGACCTACAGTCAATCCCGTAGCGTGACCTACAGTCAATCCCTTAGCGTTACCTACGGTCAATCCCTTAGTGTGGCCTACGGTCAATCCCATAATTTCGTCCCCACCATCAGCCCCTAACTGAATCACGTCACTGGCGCTAGCGGTATCCTTTTCAGGTAGTATGATGAATCTAGCGCCATTGATAGCATTTTCATTTATATTTCAGAACAATCGCGCAACACAATACAGTATCGACGAGGACGACTGATTATCCCTTCTTCCTCAAACTGCTTGATCAGCCTGGTGATGGTTACTCGTGTGGTACCAATCATCTCAGCTAGTTCTTGATGGGTCACTGGTATATCAATCAGTTGCCCACTACATACGGGACGACCAAACTTCCGGGCTAACCAACTCAAAAACTGTTGCAAACGCTGAGAGACTCTTGGTGTTCTAATGATAGACAGCAACTCTTCTGTCTGTCGCAGATGGCAAACAATAGCCTCGGATAAGCGGTAAGACTGAGACAAAGACAGACATTGCGCTTTAACCCTATTGACACTCCCCGTCCTATAAGAACGGGGATTCTCACTTCAACGAGCCAACTTGCTCAACCAGACCGGAATCAGGAAGAGTAGAGGTCGATTCTCCATGAGCGTTGGGGTCTATGACCCAAGTTCCGGTGTGCCCCACCGTACCTAAGGCTCTTTTTAGAATATTGATCGCAGCATTGTGGTCGCGGTCTAATTCACAGCCACACTCACAGACGTGGGTTCTGGTTGATAAAGATTTTTTGACAACTTCGCCACAATTAGAGCATTTTTGACTGGTATAGGCAGGATTGACAGCTACTGTTTGCCTGCCAAACTTTTGCCCAAAATGCTCTAGCCACTTTCTAAATTGATACCAACCTGCATCATTAATAGATTTGGCAAGACAATGGTTTTTAACTAGGTTTTTAACCCTCAAGTCTTCGTAAGCGACCACATCGTTAGAGTGGATTACGCAACCCGCCAGTCTCTTGGCGTGTTCTTCACGCTGCCTACTTATTTTGAGGTGTGTCCTACCTAGTCTATTAATGGCTTTTTTGCGATTGGAAGAGCCTTTCTTTTTGCGAGAAACTCTGCGTTGATAAAACTTTAAACGCTTCTCTCCCTTACGATAAAATCTTGGGTTAGGTTCTGTACCGCCTCTAGAATCGGTGTAAAATTCCTTTAATCCCACATCTAAACCAATATTGGAATGAGAGGGTTCTAAAGGTTCTTCTACATTGACTTTTACGCAGAATTGAACATAATAACCATCCGCGCGACGAACTAGCCTAACTCGCTTAATCAGCTTTTGGTCGTAACGCCACAAGTCCCAAGTTCCCTTGAGTTTTAGTTTTCCTATACCTTTTTTATCAATAAATGAAATTGACTTGGCATCAGGGGAAAGCTTCCAGCCAGATGTTTTGTATTCAACTGATCTGGAAAACTTCTTGAACTTGGGATAACCTTTCTTTCCAGGAATTTGCTTATTGCAGTTACTATAGAACCTCGAAATCGAATTATAAGCTCGTTCCACGGAAGCCTGGCAGGCATGGGAGTTCAAGTCTTTGACAAAAGAAAACTCAGCTCTGAGCCATGTGTTATAGCGATATAGGTCTTTTTGTCCTACGCCTTTATTGTCCATCCAGTATCGGAGACACTTATTGCGTACAAATTGACCCGTCCTTATCGCATCGTCGATGGCGGTATATTGAGTTTTATTCCCTTTGACTTTGAACTCTAAGACGATCATTTGACGTGAAAAAACTCTACGTAAACTATAACTCAAAATAAAAAGACTGTCAATAGCCCCGTCCTAGAAGGACGGGGCTATTGACCCAAAATTTTTGGTCAAGCTTTTAACCACACCCTGTTGAACTACCCATAGTTGATCAGGTTCTAGAGCAATCAAGTCACGGCGCTTAAAGAGATGAACAGATGGCTTGAACCTAGTGGTGACAGGGTTCTGATTCACTAACGATTGCTCTGATGCCTTACCAAATCTGGGAATTGTCATGATTCTTAATAAAAATAGCTTTCATTTCACTTAAGCAGTAGTGTAAGCTATTCCAAGTAGCTATTGAATATATTTTGCAATACTGAGCCTAGGAGGTGTAGATAGTGGCAAACACTGCTGAGAGTTCCCGATTAGTAGAGGGAGAGTATGGTTGGTGGGCAGGTAACGCTCGCCTGACGGAGTTATCCGGGAAATTATTGGGGGCTCATGTTGCCCATGCTGGTCTAATCGTCTTCTGGGCTGGAGCAATAACCCTGTTTGAACTATCCTGCTTCAATCCTGCCAAACCCATGTACGAACAAGGCTTAATCCTGCTGCCCCACTTAGCAGCTCAAGGCTGGGGCGTTGGTGCTGGGGGAGCTATAGTCGATACTTACCCCTACTTTGTGATTGGTGTTTTGCACCTGATCTCTTCAGCATTTCTCGGCTTTGGTGGTATCTTCCACGCCCTCCGTGGTCCGGAAACTTTGGAAGAACAGTCTGGCTTCTTTGGGTATAGCTGGGCAGATGGTGACAAAATGACCACTATCATCGGCATTCACCTGATTCTACTGGGATTTGGAGCTTTTCTACTGGTGGCTAAAGCGATCGCTTTTGGGGGGTTGTACGATCCAGCAGTGGAGAATGTGCGAGTGATTAATAACCCTACTCTCAATCCAGCAGTGATTTTCGGCTATCTGTTTGGTACTGTGGGCAAGAACTGGATTGCTGGAGTGAGTAACCTAGAAGATGTAGTTGGTGGTCATATTTGGGTTGGTTTGCTGTGTATTGGCGGTGGCTTTTGGCACATCAAGACTCAGCCATCTGAATGGACGCGCGGTCTTTTTATTTGGTCTGGAGAAGCCTATCTTTCTTACAGCTTGGGCGCTTTAGCGCTGATGGGGTTTATCGCCGCGTACTTCTGCGCTGTTAACACCGTAGTCTACCCAGAAGTTTTCTATGGTCCTGCCTTATCAATTAAGCTGGGTGTTTTCCCCTACTTTGCCGATCCTAACTCTAGCTTCCCTTCTTGCCGGAGTTGGTTAGCTAATGCTCACTTCTTCCTTGGGTTTTTCTTCCTCCAAGGTCATATTTGGCATGCTTTGCGAGCAGCTGGCTTTGATTTTGGCCGGGGTAAGGTAGTAGCTTCAGAAGCTACTACCTAAATTCAGCTTAATGCAATTAATTCTAATAAAGTGTCGATATAATGGCATTTTATTGACCAAATCAAAATGCAAATAATTCTCAAAGAGGTACATCAATGACAGCAGTAATTGCTGATAGTCCCAAGCAAGGCCAAATCTCAAAAGTAGGCTGGTGGGCTGGTAATGCTCGTTTTATTGAATTATCCGGTAAGTTGCTAGGCGCTCATATTGCCCATGCTGGTTTGATAGTCCTGTGGGCGGGAGCAATGACCCTGTTTGAACTATCTCGCTACACCCCTGACGTGCCGATGTATGACCAGGGATTAATCTTGTTGCCCCACCTGGCTTCCTTAGGGTTGGGTGTTGGGTCTGGTGGTCAAATTATCGACACCTATCCCTATTTTGTGGTTGGGGTCTTGCATTTGATTTCCTCAGCAGTGCTGGCAGCTGGAGGACTTTACCATTCCCTGCTTACCCCAGATAAATTAACCAAAGATAGCACCTTTGCTGGTTTCTTTGGCTATGACTGGGAAGACTCCGACAAGATGACCACCATTATCGGGATTCACCTAATCCTTTTGGGGGTTGGTGCTTGGCTCTTGGTAGCTAAAGCCATGTTTTGGGGTGGACTATTTGACCCCTGGGCGAGTGGCGGTGGCAATGTACGAGTGATTACCGATCCCACCCTTAGCCCTGTCAAAATTTTTGGCTACTTAATTGGTGCATCCGGTTCAGAAGGCATGGCAGCCGTGAATAATTTAGAAGATGTGGTTGGCGGTCACATCTGGATTGGTTCGATCTGCATTGCTGGTGGTTTCTGGCACATCTTGACTAAGCCATTTAACTGGGCACGTGAGGTTTTGGTTTATTCCGGGGAAGCTTATCTCTCCTATAGCTTAGGGGCGCTCGCCTACATGGGAATTTTTGCCGCCTACTTTGTCATGGTCAATGACACCGTTTATCCGGAAGTGTTCTATGGTCCAGTAGGGACTTTAGAAGCCAGTGATGGCATCGTGTCTGCTCGCGGTTGGTTGGCAGCATTCCACTTTGTCTTTGCCGTGTTGTTTCTGTTCGGTCATATCTGGCATGCTATCCGGGCGCGAGGAGCAGAAGCTGGTTTTGACTTCAAAAAAGGTGAGCTGATTATCCCTCGGAGTAATCCCCAAGTTGGTGACTTGGCAACCCCAATAAACTCCTCAGATATTAGCCTTAACTTCCTCAAAAACCTACCTATTTACCGTCCCGGTCTTTCTCCCCTGTCCAGGGGTCTAGAAATTGGCATGGCTCATGGGTATTTTATCTTTGGTCCGTTTGCCAAATTAGGACCGTTGCGGGATTCACAGACGGCAAACTTAGCTGGTGTAACAGCAGCCATTGCTCTGATTGTCATCGCGACCATCGGCCTATCAATCTACGGTACAGTCACCTTTAAGAAAGAGCTACAAACTGTACCTCGACCCACATTCGTTACTAGGGTACCCGAGGTACCAGAAACTATCCAAACTGCTGACGGATGGAGTCAGTTTGCTGGAGCTTTTCTAGTTGGTGGCGCTGGAGGAGCGATTTTTGCCTATCTGCTGGTCAATAACTTCAGTATGATTCAGGGATTGATGGGTTAAATTAGTTGCTAAAAAGTTTCAACAAATGCTAAGGTAATTGATGGAGCATTCTATAGGCTTCTTAAAACAGGAGCTGTCTGGGGCTAGGAAGCCATGTCAACCCTAACCCCATTATTTCTTTTCCCTAGCTTAGATATAACTAACGGTTCATCCGTCCCATAGTGACAGCCAGGTTAAATGCAACCTTGACCGAAACTATTGGAACAGACAATATGCCCTCCTTTTGGTCTCAGTTTATTGATAAATTTTAGTGATAAACTTGAAACGACCTAGAGGGCGTTCATAAAGATGGATGCCATAACCTAGATGGATGTCTCCACCTGCCACTAGCATTTACTGGTATTGCTGCCACTGTCGGCAACAGATGCCAATGCTGGAGGAAACCATACTGACTGAGTCAGTATCCTGTGGGGATATCGAAGACGTAACTGCTTCTGTACTACCTGGCTAACCACTAAGCACAGCAAGCATACTACTTAGTTTCTCGGCGTTGCTGAATCTTCGAATGAATATAAGTAGAGTGGGCATCCTGCCCGCGCGAAAATAAGCATGAAACTGGCAAGATACCAGTTCTACACAAGATGCCAGTTCCACGCCTGATGCCCATTCTAAAAAACTCTTACAATCATTCCATTATTAAGCAACCCCAGTTTCTCAACCATCTAGTAAGTATTCAGCGATCAGCACTAAGCAAGATTTTTAATCAAATCAAACTTAGGCATTTAGTTAAAGAGTACTTTGTCTTTAACTAAAGGCTGATTAAAAATACCTTATCGCTGATTGCTTACACCAAGGAGCATGTCATCTTTGTAATTCTGTACATAGATCCCCCCTAGCCCCCCTTAAAAAAGGGGGGAATTAGATTCAAAAGTCCCCCTTATTAAGGGGGATTTAGGGGGATCGAAATCAGGAATTAACAAAATTGATATGCTCCTCTTACACCATCTAATCAACAGGTGCGACCCGTGGCGAATTTAATTCGCAAACGGAAAGCGCACCTAATCAATCAGGAGTAAATAAAAATGTCAAAAATTGGTCTTTTCGTCGGCTCTCAAACCGGTAAAACCGAGGCGGCAGCTGAGGAAATTCAAACAGGACTTGGCGGTGATGATGTCGTCACTATACATAAAATAGAAGAGGCTGAAAATAGCGATTTTGAAAAGTACGAAAATCTCATCATCGGCTGTCCTACTTGGGATATTGGGGAATTACAAGCTGACTGGGATGGCTACTTTGAAGAGTTAGATAATATCAACTTCAGTGGTAAGAAAGTTGCCTATTTTGGGACTGGAGACCAGGAGGGCTATCCTGATAATTTTATGGATGCCATTGGTATTCTAGAAGCCAAAATTTCCGAATTGGGGGGTACCACCGTTGGACAGTGGCCGAAGACTGAAGAGTACGACTTTAATGAATCAAAAGCTCTCAAAAATGGTAAGTTTATTGGTCTTGCCCTGGATGACGATAACCAGTCTGAACTGACTGAAAAACGGATAAAAACTTGGGTAGCGCAACTCAAACAAGAGTTTGGAGTTTAGTTTTTACAACCGTTGTAAGCTGGTAAGCATTCAGCCATCAGCCGTCAGCCGTGAGCTTTTGGCTCACGCTGCTTGAGGTGCTTATTTTATTCAAAAGCAGCTCAAGTAGTGTGCGCTATGGGCATAAACTGTTACCGTAGCCTGGCCATAGGCCTTTGGCTCATAGCTGATAGCTGATAGCTGATAGCTGAATGCTTACACCTGAAAACCGTCTCTCTTTTATAAAGCTAGCTACGTTGATCGTTGACTATTGACCACTGACAGTTGATCGTTAACGGTCAACATTAATGACTTGCCAACAGATAAAAAATTGCTTCACCCCTATTGAAGATTTGTGATTAAAAAATTGCTATAGGTATCCGTTTAGTAATTGTGATAATTTTTGATACCTACTCCCTACTCCCTACTCCCTTTGCTATATGTCTACTCTGCCTGATATCCTTTGGTTGAATGTTAGTCCAAGTTTTCTACGTTTTGATCAGCCTTTAATTCGTTATTTGTCTAAACAAAAGCGAGTTGGCCAGTGGGAGTATCGCCAAAACCAAGATGAACCAACTTCTCTTGATATCGCCCTTACCTTACTTCATGACTATCTCAAAACCTGCGATCATCCTATCCATCTGGTGGGCCACAGCACTGCTGGTTTGGTAGGACTACTCTATAGCCGTAAATATCCTGAAAAAGTCCAGTCTTTAACTCTATTATCAGTAGGTGTTAATCCCGCAGTTGACTGGCAAGCCCACTACTATGTGCAGCTCCAACTTTTACCCTGCACTCGCCAAGTGTTGCTTACCCAAATGGTTAAGAGCCTCTTTGGTCATCACAATCACCATATCACTAAAGGTTTAGTAACCATCCTAGAGCAAGATTTAGCTTATTCTCCCTCTCCTCACTCCCTATATAAACGGGTTAGTGTACCACCAACAGCAGTGCAAGTGCCATTAATGGTATGTGGTTGCAAGGATGACATTATTGTTGATTCTAATGCTTTGCAAGGATGGAAACCTTGGTTAAAAGAATGCGATCGCTTATGGGAATATCCGGAAGGAGGTCACTTTTGCCACTATTTCCATCCCAATCGAGTAGGACGGCAAATCATCCGGTTTTGGGAATCCCTATCATCACCAGTCCCTGAGCCATTAGCAATTAGTACTTAGGTAAGCATTCAGCTATCAGCCATCAGCTGATAGCTGATGGCTGAATACTTAAACTATCTGTAGCATCCATAAATTGAAATCCTATTAGTTAGTAGTTAACCATGTTCCAGATACTTATTTCTCAGGTTATTCAACATTTGGCAACGTTTCTGTGCTGCATAGCTGCTTGGACATTAATCGGAATAGCTTTATGGCGAATTCGGGCGACGTTTCGAGACGGTGTCGCTCATCTGAGACAATTGCATCAAATTCCCTGTAGTCGCTGCGCCTTTTTTACTGGAGATTATCGCCTCAAATGTACAGTACATCCCTCAAAGGCGCTAACAGAAGAAGCAATCAATTGTTATGACTATGAGGCAACTCTCAATCCTGCTAGAGTTAACTCACGACGGTGTAAGTGTAGTCATCAAGCTACGTCTAAAGTTGTGTGACGATAATGCGTTCGGCTCTGGCGCGCCAAAGGCGATTGGCCGTAGGCCACGCTACTTGAGGTGCAAGTTCGGTAAGCTATCAGCTATCAGTTATCACAGGATTTACGTCGTTAAGTTGATTTCGCCCCCCTAGCCCCAGGGCTGTTTCATTCCCTCATTAAGCCCATATACTAAGAGAATGTTGTAAGATAATCAAAACAATGAGCTCTTCTTTGATTGAAAGACTCGGTGAAGTAAGGGATTTTCGTACTACTGACGGCAGACGACATCCGTTGTGGGTGGTACTGCTAATAGTCATCATGGGAACAATGAGTGGATACTTGGGTTACCGTGCCCTGGGAGATTTTGCACAACGTCACCGAGAAGATTTAATCGAAGCCTTGAAAATACCAAAAGGGCGTGTGCCATCTTACTCCACCATACGTCGTGTCATGATGGGTATAGATTTTGATAACTTTGCCAAGGTCTTTCTTGCGTTGGGCATCAGAGTATATCCAAATCAGTCCTGGAGAATGGTTAAGCATTGATGGCAAAAGGATCAGAGGCACAGTGAGCAATAGCAACACCAAATATCAGAATTTTATTTGCGTGGTGTCGGTATTCACTCATGATCAGGGTTTAGTATTAACTCAAAATCAGTTCGAGAACAAACATGGCAGTGAAATCAGTACAGTTCAAGCTTTGATTAAGACACTTCACTTAGAACAAGCAGTATTGAGCTTGGATTCTCTACACTGCCAAAAAAAACCTGCGACTTAATTATCAACAGTGGGAATCATTATGCCATCGCGGTAAAAAATAATCAGCCCAAGCTCTATCAACAGATTCAAGTCAATACACAATCAGCAGTGCCCCTGACAACTCATACTAGCATCGAGAAAAAACATGGTCGCCTCACCAAAAGACGTATCAGTGTGTTTGATGATTTGACTGGTATCACTAACCAATGGATTGGCTTGAAAACCCTAATTAAGGTTGAAAGAACAGGACAGCGAGGTAGACAAGCATATGTAATGGTTGCTTACTACATCAGTAGTTTGGTCGCTGATGCTGAGATTTTCGCACAAGGCATTCGTGGACATTGGGGAATTGAAAATCGCTTGCATTGGTCAAAAGATGTGGTTTTTAAAGAAGACCGTTCCTCCATCAAAGCAGCCCACGCTCCTGCCAATATGTCCATTATTCGTAGCATTGTTATTAATCTCCTACGTAGTAACGGTTTTTCATCTGTGACTATTGCTCAAAGATTAATTAGCAACAACATCCCCACACTTTTGGCACTTTTGCAATAATTTTGGGAATGAAACAGCCCTGGGGCTGGGGGGGATCTAATATCTTGCGGAAAACTTTGAAAACACGCCCTAGCCCCCCAAGCGAGCAATCCCTCGCTTGGGGGGCTAGGGGGGCTTTAACTTTCACCAGATGATCGCGCATTCATTCCTTAATTCAGCAACGCCCAAAAAAAAAGTGGCAAGTCACACTAGTGTTACTGATCCCAATTCTGGAAACTACGGCTACCCATCAATTTAATCTCCCCATCTCCCGATCTCCCCATCGCCCGATCTCCCCATCTCCCCATCTCCCCATCGCCCGATCTCCCCATCGCCCGATCTCCCGATCTCCCCACACGTCCCACACCTCCCACACTACCCGTTTGACCCTCAGGTAAAAAACCTACCCCTGTGGGCTACTCCCTGCTCCCTAAAACCAACACCTATCCTAATCAATCAGACGAAACACTTTCTTCTGCTTTTGAGCAGGTTGTTGTGATTGTTCTTGCTTAATTGTTTCTGGGTTGCTAGAGGGCTTCTGAGACTCTTTTGGCTCAGTTGATTCGCTAACTTTTGGTTTTTTCTCAAATACATTAACTCCTGCACCTTCTAACTCAATTACCCCTTCTGGAGAGACCCTGGCAATCTTTCCACTCAAAGCGGCTACCCAATCAGCAAAGCTATCCATCTTTTCTACTTGCTTTTTAAGGGTCTTGCGATTGAGTTCTGCCTGAACGGTTATGCCATTGTCCCCAGTCAGGAGTAAGGTAACTTTCTTGCCTTGCTCCGGTAAATTGGGTCTTTCGGTAAACTTGATGGTGATTTCGGGTTTTCTTCCTTGAATCATGATAACTTCATTGGGTTTAGTTTTAGGGCTTGGTTGAGGTTGATAGTCAGTTTTTTCTTCGGAGTAATGGGAATAGAAATTTGAGTCTTCTAGATTTACGTTAACTGGATGAGCTTCTTCTATGTAGAGTTGCTCTCCTACTCGTCTACAAAATAATTCCCAGAAATCATCCTTTTCTGCTGGTTGTGGCAAAGACCCCTGGAGACTTAACAAAAAAGGCTGCCATGGATAACTTTTGGCTTTTCCTCTAGGAGGCAGGTGATTGCGTTCTACATACATCACCACTGCTTCTGGCTTGACATCGTGAATTAAACCACGAACTCGAAACTGATCGACTCTTTCATCACTGGGAGAATGACGTAGAGTAGTTTTCCCCTCTAGGGGAATAAATTTTTTGATTTGAATTTGAGCCAGTTTTCCTGCCTTGGTGATGCGGAAATATACTCGCCAGAGATAGACTTTTTTCTCACCAAAAGAGGGGTTGGTACTTAATTTCTTCCACAAGGGTTGGTGCATATAGGCACTGAAGCTGATTCCTTGTTTGAGAACAAGAGTTCCTTTAACTGACCTATTAGGCTCTTGAGATGGGTTTGGGTCAAATCGCCCAAACAGATAGCCCAGAGCCGAAAACTCGGTTGGACGACTAGGAGGGGTAAAGGGGACAACAACTTCCATTGGATTGGTAATTAAGGAGCCATTATATTTTAGACTATCAAATCACAGCAATCAGATGGACTTAACTGGTTGAGTTTTACTTCCGATAATTTACTAAGGCTGTGGATATTGTTGAGGAAGAAGAGCTTACTCCCTGTTTTCAGCAGGAAAGGGAAACCCTGGAAAGCAAGGGGTCCCAGTGATTGAATCTGTCTAGGAATGGGGGTGACGAGGGTGTGCGATCGCCTTTTTGGTATTCAACCAGGATAACGTTGGCTCTACCAGCTCTGCTAGGTTTATGTATAATTTGATACATTTTTTGCCATGGAAGCAAAACTTACAGCACTTTTCAATAACTATTTCTGGTTTAGTCCTATAGTTGAGTAGATTAAAATTGCTAAACTATGGAATAATAATTAATTATATAGCATTTTTCAACTAAGTGATAAATGCTATAACACAAACAAAAAAAACATTATCATCACCACCCATGCTCCCATGATCAGATTAGGTTTGATTCCCACACTTTTATTACTCCCTTCTCAACCGACTTAATCTAGCCCATGTCAAGTTTTATCACCTCAATCACCGTAGAGATTCCCTCTTTAGTTTTCAAATTCGCAAACACAAAGGGTTTATCTCCTCGCATCTTTTTAGCATCCCGTTCCATCACCCCCAAATCTGCTCCCACCTGAGGTGCCAGATCAATTTTGTTAATCACCAGCAAGTCAGACTTGGTGATTCCTGGTCCTCCTTTACGAGGAATCTTATCCCCAGCAGCCACATCAATAACGTAAATAGTGAAATCTACTAGTTCTGGACTGAAGGTTGCTGCTAGGTTATCCCCTCCACTTTCTAGGAACACCAAGTCTAAATCAGTAAACCGATTTTCCAGCTGTTCAATGGCTGCCAAGTTCATTGAGGCATCTTCCCGAATGGCAGTATGGGGACAACCCCCTGTTTCCACACCCAGAATGCGATCGCTTTCTAGGGCCTGACTCCTAACTAAAAACTGGGCATCTTCCTGAGTATATATATCATTGGTGACCACAGCGATTTGATAAGAGTCTCGCAGCGCTTTACACAATGCATCTAATAGAGCAGTTTTCCCTGAACCAACTGGACCAGCAATCCCAACACGAAAAGTACTCATGTTAACTAACTTAGAGTTAATTTTAATAGTGTAGTTTATTTATGGTCATTAGCCATAAAAAAATTGTTAATTGCTAATGATAAATTAACAATTAACAATTGGCAATTGGCAATTTTAGATTTTTATTATAGCAATGGCTGTAATGGTGTTGGCAAATTTAAGGGATGAAGCGCGCAGCGCTATAACTATTGACGATTAAGGGGTCAAGGCACCGACTTGCTGTAAATCCAAAAGAAAAATTTTCTGAGTAGATGCTTCGTTTGATATAACAGCTGCATGAGATATCATCTCCAGAACACTGGCCTGACGGTAAGACTTCGGGATAGGTCGCATCATGTCTTGGGGTAACTCCACCAAATTGGGCAGATCATCCACAAAAATTCCCCAAAGTTCGGAGTCCCTAGGACGAATAATTACTAAGAACCTTTGGTTAGGGCTTCGGTGAGGTAAACTACCATCGCCCAACTGCTGATGTAAATCCCAAACTTTAATCGTATGCTTGCCTAGCTGAACTAATCCCATGGTTTTCATCTCCCGGCTGATTTCAGTGGTAAAATTTACCACTTTCAGGACATCCCTAATCCCAAGACATAGGGAATAGTCAGCAATCTTAAAAACCATGAATTTGTCTGGCTTTGAATTATTGTCTAACATCGCCTTTATTTAACCTTATTATAGCTATTAATATTTAGGAAAAGGGAAACTTTTATTTTTTTGATAATTTGTTAGGCTAAAAAATTTTACGTATTAATGATAAATTAATAATTAAAAATTACCAAATCATTCCAGGATATAGGGTTGAATATACTGTTGATAATACTTAGGCAGTATATAGCGTTTATCTGATATCTTGCACCATTGTCATTAATCGTAGGGTGGGCAGTGCCTACCAACGTGGTTTGCAAGCTTCATTATCTGTCTGATGCACTGCCCACCCTACATGAACTATTACCTATTAGCTATTACCTATTACCTATTAGCTATTACCTATTAGCTATAGCAGAAGTCAGAAGTCAGAAGTCAGAAGTCAGAAGTCAAACTCTTGCGCTTACTTAGGTTTGAGACTTTTGTCATGTACTAACTGCCCTGGCGACTGCTATATTACCTATTAGCTATTACCTATTAGCTATTACCTATTAGCTATTAGCTATTACCTATTACCTAAAATCCCGAAATTGTGTACCTCATAGCTATGAGAATTGCTATAGTCTTTATTCCCCCTACTCCCTACTCCCTACTCCCTACTCCCTACTCCGTTATTGAGGGTGAAATGGGCTCAACAACATCGGTTACTGTTGTCAACAATTTGTGTTCCAAATAGGGCTTAGTGATATAAGCCTTTGCCCCCAACTGTGCAGCAATCAAGCGGTGTTTATCGTTACTGCGGGAGGTGAGGATGACTACAGGAATATCTACCAAAGCCGGGTCTTGCTGGCAGTGTTTGAGAAATTCAAACCCATTCATGCGAGGCATCTCAATATCACAGATCACTAACTGTATATCTTTCTGATGCTGTAGTTGCTCAATGGCTTCATAACCATCCTGGGCTTGAAACACTTGATAGCCATTCTTTCCCAAGGTCATGGCTAGAGTTTGGCGCAGGGTGATCGAGTCATCTACCAGGAGTACCTTTGGCTTATGTCTGACCCAGAACGGTTCAACCAATGAAGGTGGAAGCTGCTTTCGTGAAAGGGTTTCCATTGCTTGGGTGGCTTGGTCATCGCTTTTGCTTTCAACCTTCAATGTGCTAACCTTTAACCTTTGACTGCCATCGGTCCGCTGGTCAGATAGGTACTGGATCAATTCAGTCCCATCCAGCACCAGTGTTAACCGACCATCCGCTAGAATACTGCCCCCATTGACATAGGGGGGTGGCACAATCATTGTCCCCAAAGGACGAATCACCAACTCCTGGTCTCCGAGCAGTTGCTCTACTTCCAGACCGACAAGCTGATCCTGGTAATGGATCAGAATGATTGGTCTAATCGTCTGTTTAGGAACAACAGGCTGATGGGGATGGGTTACTGAGAATGGAGAAGCCAGAGAGGAATAATCTAGGATTTGCCCAAGTTGGTAGACTTTAACCAGTTGCTGATCACTCCCGGTACCCAAGTGAAGCACTTTACCATCTTCCCAACTTCGGAGCTGGTGTTCCTGAGGAATAATAATTTGCTTGACTTGATCAGTGATCAACCCATAAACTTGCTTCCCAGCCTGGCACAGGAGTAACTTACCTATGGTTAAACTCAGGGGAATTTGTAGTCTAAATCTGGTGCCAAGGTCGGGAGAAGAATCAACCTGGACGGAACCCCTCAGAGCTTTGACCTGGTTTAGGACAACATCAAGACCAACACCTCGTCCAGAGAGGTTATTCACCCCAGAGACAGTGGAAAAGCCTGGTTCAAACAACAAATTCCTCAGCTGAGCCTCACTGAGACTATTACTCTGTTCGAGGTCGATCAGTTCACGTTCTACGGCTAGTTGGCGAATCCGTTTAAAATTCAACCCTGGCCCATCATCTTTGACTTCAATCACCAAATGTCTGCCCCGATGGCAAGCAGTGATTTCAATTAATCCGTTTTCTGGTTTGCCCTGTTGTTGCCGTAGAGCAGGAGTCTCAATGCCGTGGTCAAAAGCATTACGCACAAGATGCAGCAGGGGGTCGTACAGTTTCTGGGCAACAACTTTATCCACTAAAACATCATTACCAGAGATTTTTAGCTCTACCAGCTTATGGTGGGAGGCTGACAACTGCTTGAGGACAGGGGGGAAACGACTAAATATTTCCCCTAAAGGCAACATCCGAGCCTCCATCAAGACATCACGATGGTTGGTTAACAACCGACGTTGTTGTTCGAGAGTCTTACTGGATTGGGTGGTGAACAGCTCAATGTCATAGGCAGCTTCTGTTAATTGTATAGCGTCTTCTAGAACTGACTGAATCAGAAGCTCGGGTGTACTATAACGCTTTAGTTCCAGGTCATCGAAATAGTCTGTATCAAGAAGGTTAGTGGGTTGAAGGTTAGTGGGTTGAAGGTTAGTGGGTTGAAGGTTAGTGGGTTGAAGGTTAGTGGGTTGAAGGTTAGTGGGTTGAAGGTTAGTGGGTTGAAGGTTAGTGGGTTGAGAGCGTAGCGTGGCCTTTTGGTCAAGGTTGGCAGTAGGATTGGGGTTGGTAGCAAAGTTTTCCTTTAAACCTTCAACATGAAACTTGCTAACCTGCAAGGTTTTTTCTGCCCAAGGGTAGGAGGAAAAGCTAGGATTTGAGTCGGTAGCAAAGTTTTTGTTTAAACCTTCAACCTGAAACTTGCTAACCTGCAACCTTTGCCTAATCTGCTTTTGTTGCATCAAAATAAACAGGCGGTCGTACCAATCTTGCAGTTGGTCGAGCACTTGCTGATGTTGGTGGACACGATCTTGGAGTACTCGCACTGCCGCCAGCAGTTGTTCATTTTCAAGCAACTGGCGGTTTTGGTTGGTTAGTAATTCCCCAATTGTGTAATTCAGGTATTCTAGATGCTCAATATTTATCCGCACAGTACCAGATTTATCCCTAGATGATGGCGTGCTTGGATGTTGGTTGGAGGGAGTTATGGCGAGATGGGAAGAGTTTAGAGGAGAATTTATAGTGTTGCCTATGGGCGGGATGATCTCGTCTGTGATCACTTCGGGCTCTTGTGCTTCTTCTTTGTTTTCATTATCTCCATCAATCATCCCCATGTTGTGCAAAACAAAATTTTTTTCTGTGCCAACTTCTTGCTCAGGGGAGGCTATCTCTCCATCCAAGACATCTATTTCTGTTTGCTCCGACCTCTGCAATTCTTTACTTTGATCAGAGGTTTGGTCATCTAGTGTAGTTGACCCTCCCCAGATCATTTCCACAAGCTGGGACTGTTTGCTTGTTTTAGATTCTGGATGAGTAACGGAAGAATTATTAACAATACCTTCTTCTTGTTTTACTCCCGGCTCAACCGGATTAAGGTCTTGTTCTTTTCCGTTGTCCAAGACAGAAGATTGATTGTGAATTATCAATTGTGAATTTGGAATTGAAGACCTCAGGTCAGCTAGTTGTTGCAGAGCCATAGAAGGTTGACCACCTTGAGTCCTATCCCCTTCTAGCACTGCTGCTTGTGCTGCAACGAAATCACACAAAGCCGTCTTGGCAATAGTTACCACCTGTTCGGGATGGTTGTCTAGGGCTGCGATCGCATTTTTGGCAATAGCGGCAAACCCTGGTAAATTAAGAGATTGCCCTAACCCCAAGAAAATGTCTGCTTGGTTGCGAACTGTGATGCTGATTTCAGTGGGATTGTCACTATTTAGGGCAGCTTGGATTAAGTCTAATCCTTGGCTAACCCCCACTTCAAAAATGGACTGGGTGACGTCGAAGCCCAATTCTACTGAGGTGGGCAGATAGGATTCGAGACCAAAACAGTCCCCCAGCTTCTCTTGGAGTTGGGCAACAACAGCAGCAGTTCGATTCTTGATTTCGGTGTCATCGATTTGCCCCCCTGTGAGTTCAGCGGTCAGAGGTAGGCGGAGACACTCATAAGCTTGAAACAGTAAGGCTTCAATTTCTGGATTAATGGACAAGTCCGGGTTAAACAGAGCTTTAAAAACATCCTCCAAGGAGTGAGCTACCGTGGCAATTGTTTCCAAGCCAATGCTAGCTGCTGCGCCTTTGAGGGTATGGGTAGTGCGCATCAAGTTGTTGACTTTATTGATGCTATAGTGTTCTGACAAACTCAGCAAATCGTTTTCCAAGACTTGCAGCAGTTCCGGTGCTTCCTGGAGAAAGTAGCGATAGCTTTGCTCACGAATTTTTGGGTCATTAGTCATTAGAGAAGTTGTCAAGTGGGTGACGTATTTTTGTCAATGGTTAATCGGAGTAGGGAATCGGGAATCGGGAATCGGGAATCGGGAATCGGGAATCGGGAATCGGGAATCGGGAATCGGGAATCGGGAATCGGGAATCGGGAATCGGGAATCGGGAATCGGGAATCGGGAATCGGGAATCG
>NZ_JAAHHE010000130.1:0-18077 GCF_010692525.1 Moorena sp. SIO3B2 | reverse complement strand
CTTGGATCGATAAAGATCCCAACGCTTCGGGAGACCTGAGCACTACTGGGACTGGAGAAATCCTGTCTCAGCAACTTGGGTCGCTGAACGAAGAATCCCCCGGTTTCTAACCGTGGGGAGTGTCAAGTTATAGTGTTTCCATGGAAATTGGAATTGTGAGAAGGAAAACCAGTGTTCATCCCCTGCTCTTAGCACAGGGTTGTTCAACTGGGTTTTGGGATAAGATTAAGAGGGAATTTTCTGGTAAGTACCTGGATAGAAATAAACAGGACTTACCCCAGCCACCTGGTTATTGACGGTAATTACACCGATTTAAACCTTTGATGTATTACCAGAAACCAGGGTTTAAGGGTCTTGGTGCGTAAGTCCTGATCAAGTTAACTGTGTTAAGACCTGTGTAATAGGTGTGTAAGACCTGTGAAGGCATTGAATCCCCTTCTATTGCCTGATCTGAAGTTTATTGTTCCCAAGTCTTAACAGTTAACTTGAATTTTGCTCTACTACTTACATCTGCCCTATCTCCCTTAACTGCCCTCGTTGCCTCGTAAGCATTCAGCCGTCAGCCGTCAGCCGTCAGCTTTTAGCTCACGCTACTTGAGGTGCCGTCAGCAGACTTAACTCAGCATTATTCGAATGCTTACCTCTTTTATTAAAAAGCACCTCAAGTAGCACCTCAAGTAGCGCATTAGCTGATAGCACCTCAAGTAGCACCTCAAGTAGCGCATTAGCTGATAGCTGAATACTTACCTTGCCTGACCTCACTCTTAACGTTGTGCCTTTTTTTTTCCATGGAATTTTTGACCATATTCCTATCAGGCTTAATCACTGTCGTTTCTGGGGTGGGTTTCATCCTCGACAAGGTGATCGAAAGCAATATCCGCTCCCAGCTTTCCCAGGTCGAGCAATTGCAAGTCCGAGTTAACAACACTCCCAATTACCAAATTTTGCCAGGCAAAGTAGACCAGGTTTTAATTGCTGGTAAGGGATTATGGCTGACGCCAGATATCCGGATTGGTGTCTTGGAATTAGAAACTGATCCGATTGACCTTGATATAGAGAAGGTCCGTAAAGGTGGTAAAGACTCACTAGCGAACTCTCTGAGGCAACCGCTACAAGCTGGAGTGCGTCTAGTTTTAACCGAGTCAGATATTAACCAAGCTCTAGAGTCGCCGGAAGTTATAGAAGTATTAAACGATTTGATCAATGCTGTGATCAGTCGTGGCAGTAGGCGTTATAAACTACTGAACTCACAAGTCAACTTCCTAGATAACAACCGTATTTATTTACAAGTGACATTGCAGCAAGGAGATAATCAACCCCTAGAGATTATATTAAACTCCGGTGTGGGCATCCTGACCGGGAAAAGCATACAGCTAATTGAACCCAAGTTGTCGGTTGATGGGAACCCACTCCCTCCTCAGATAATCAAGTTATTTGTTGGTAGTCTTAGCCAGCGCTTAAATCTGAGCAATATCGAAGATGAAGGCATCACAGCCCGTATCTTACAATTCCAGTTAAGTCCTAGTGAATTAGAATTAGCAGCATTTGTCCGGATCAAGGAATAAAGCGTGTTAAGTATGAAATATCAAAGATGAAGGATGAAATATCAAAAATTCAATTTGGTTTCGTGCCACTAGTCAGATCTGATCACAGTAAATCAAATTACAGTAAATCAACCTTTTGATTAATCAGTTATTATGCATGACCAACAAGACGATCGTGGTATTCCTCTCGGTGTGATTGCCAGTATTTCCATCCTAGTCTTAGCAGCAGCAGGTGGAGGTAGCTGGTGGGCATGGCGTTCACAGCAATCTTCGTCTGTGACAACAACTACACCCAAGTCATCTACACCCAAGTCATCTCAGACTATACAACCCACAACTGAAAAACCCTCAACTAAGGAAAAAATTCAGGTTTATTGGCTCAATGATGTTGATAACCAAATTGTTTTAAGTCCCAGTTCAATTCCCTTAAATAATAAGACCCTTAACAAAGGTGAGATCTTAGAGAGCGCATTCAACAGTTTATTGGCTGGGCCGACCAATGGCACATTTACGACCACTATTCCCCAAGGTACAAAACTACGGGGTGTTTCTCTCAAAAATGATGGTGTTCATGTAGACTTGTCCCAGGAATTTACCGTTGGTGGGGGCAGTAGCTCCATGAGCGGTCGTCTGGCGCAAATTGTTTATACAGCAAGCAGTCTAGACCCCAATACTCAAGTATGGATTGAGGTAGATGGGAAACAACTAGAGGTTTTAGGTGGAGAAGGCTTAATGCTTGATCAACCACTGACTCGCCAAGATGTCAATCAAAACTTCCCACTCTAGAGGTTTCCCAGCTTAGACTGCTTTGAGCAGTTGCTCACTAGCGTTGGATGAAAATTTTTCAACCGACGCTGCGGCAAATAAATATACGTTGGCAGACCTCTAATTCCCATGCCCAGCAAACCTATTTTCGCTTCTAGCAGCTATTATTAGCTTGACATCTGTGAAACCTATCTAAGGAGTAATGCTTAGTCAGGTTTAATCCGCATTAGTGCTTGACCATATTCTATTGGTTCTCCATTTGTCACCAAAATTTCCATTACTTGTCCAGTCACTTCTGCTTCAATTTCATTCATCAGCTTCATAGCTTCAATAATACAAACAGTTTGACCAGCACTAATGCGTTCCCCCACCTCCACAAAGGGGTCTTCATCAGGAGCAGGAGAGCGGTAAAATGTCCCGACCATGGGTGACTTAATTTCTTCCCACTTTTGATCTACCCCTGGTGGAGGTACTGGTGGGGTTGGTTCTGGTGTTGGGGCTACCTCTAGTACTGGGGTGGAAGTAGTGGGAGTGGAGCCGATGGGAACCGCTACGGAGCCTGTAGGGGCTTGATAAGTAGTGCTAGCTCCACCAGAATCACTGGTAGGGGTGATACTGACCCCTTTACGCACTGTGAGTTCAAAATCATCACTCTTGAGGGTCAGTTCTGTAATATCAGTTTCAGCAATAGCAGCTAACAGATCACGAAGTTGATTGATGTCTAATGCCACAATTTTTAAAAAAAGGTTAGGGTCTTGGGGCTAAAGGCTAAGGGTTAAGATTTTTTGGCATTATTTTGCCTTAGTAGTCAGCTGAGTCCATTATCTTGATTGCCATGATCTCATGATCTATTAAGAGCATCAAATCAGGGCATCAAAACAATTTACTCGCGACCTTGGTAAGAATCATTACGGGTATCGATTTTAATGCGCTCTCCTATGGAAATGAATAGAGGAACCATCACCTGAGCTCCTGTTGAAACAATGGCTGGTTTGGTACCACCAGTAGCGGTATCACCTTTAACACCAGGATCGGTATCGACTACTTCCAACACTACAGAATTGGGCAGTTCTACTTCTAGAATCTGGTCGTTCCAGGTGAGGATGTTCACTTCCATTTCTTCAGTGAGATACTTGGAGCGATCGCCAATCTGTGCTTCACTCAGACGAGTTTCCTCGAAGCTTTCCATATCCATGAAGACAAATTCTTCGCCATCTTTGTAGGTATGCTGCATGGGACGTTTTTCGAGGTTTGCCTGGGGTACTGTTTCCCCAGCCCGAAAGGTTTTCTCTACAACATTCCCTGTCTGGACATTTTTTAGTTTGGTGCGAACAAAGGCGGAACCTTTTCCAGGCTTGACGTGGAGAAATTCCACTACCCGCCATACGGATCCATCTAACTCAATGGAGACACCGGTGCGAAAGTCGTTACTAGAAATCATTAACCTGCTAACTCGGGCAGAACAATCGGCATCTTATTTTACCCTTGAGAGGTTGAAGGTTGAAAGTTGCACTTTGGAGGTTAACCTAAAGATTTGTCCCAAAGTGGTGCGGCAAGGGACTTGCCAAACTTAAACTAAACGATACTGTTGGCCAATCACCTCAAAGCTAGTGAAATCGATGGAGGGATAGGGACAGGGGGAGAGGGTGATCACCTGGCTAGCTCAGTGGTTTATTGGTGTGATGGGCGCGGGCCCCAGCTGAAAGGGCGTTGCTGAATCTTCGCGCTGAATAGCAGTAGAGTGGGCATCCTGCCCGCCCGAAAATAAGCATGAAACTGGCAAGATGCCAGTTCCACGCCTGATGCCCATTCCACAGGTGCGACCCAAGGGCGCGAGCAATCCCTCGCGCCCTAGGAGGCGCGCACCTACTATTAAAATCATTCCATTATTAAGCAACGCTGCTGAAAGACCCACGCTAATTGAGAAACGGTATCATAAACTTCCTTGACATGGGAAGATATGAGATGAAGTTTTGATACGTTGTGGATCAGCCTTGACCCCACTGGTGTAATGCTTGGGGTAATTATTGTTTATGAAACTTTTAAAGATTTCTTTGCCAGATTGGTGGAAACCCTTGACCAAGACTACCCTCTTGGGGCTGCTGTTAATGTCCCTTTCCCTAGGTCTGAGTGGAGCTTGGTGGAACTTTAAGTTTAACTTTGGTAATCAAGAACCTGCTCGTGAAAGTCGATTACCAGGGGGTAATGCCATTACTGATGGTAGAGCTTTGTTGCGCTATGCCCTACCGATAGATAATCAGCCAGTGCGGAAAATACAAGCCAGTTTGGAGGATATTTCTCAACAAATGCGGGGAAAACGCTGGAGTCCTATCACCAGCGATATTACTAAAGCTGCTGTGGTTTTAACTAGTAGTGATCAGAAATTGCTAGCGGACATTCCAGATGCCAGAAAACCCCAAGGCGAAGCCCTAATTGCCCAGATCCAAGCCGAAATTGCTAAGATTCGAGAAGCTGTGGAGGCTAAAGACAAGGAAAGCGTCTTGATTGAGCGCGGGATACTCTTGGATCAAGTTGGGGAACTGGAACAATTGATGGTAGAGGAGTTTCCCTTTGAGGTACCCCCAGAGTATAGTAACTTACCTCAACTTAAGGGTCGCGCTACCGTGGAAATGACCACAAAGGAAGGTTCCTTGAGAATGGTGGTAGATGGTTACAATGCTCCAGTCACCGCCGGGAACTTTGTGGATTTGGTACAGCGGGGTTTCTATGATGGTCTAACCTTCAACCGTGCTGAAGATAACTATATCCTGCAAGCAGGAGACCCTCCAGGAAAAGCGACAGGCTTTATTGACCCAGAAACTGGTGAATACCGAGGGATTCCCATAGAAATCATGCTGAAAGGGGACTCGGAACCGGTTTATGAGTTTACCCTGGAAGAAATTGGTCGTTATCGTGAGCAACCTGTGCTACCTTTCTCTGCTTTTGGTACCCTAGCAATGGCACGTCCTGCAGAGGATCCCAATGGTGGCTCTTCTCAGTTTTTCTTCTTCCTGTTTCAACCAGAACTTACCCCAGCTGGTATCAACTTTATGGATGGGCGCTATTCTGTCTTTGGCTATGTGGTAGAAAACAAAGAGTTACTCAGACAGCTCAAACGAGGGGATGTAATTGAGTCGATGAGAGTTATTGATGGGATTGAGAATTTAGTTGAGCCGCAGGCATAGCTATCCTATCGGTTATAGCGCTACGCCCAAGGCAAGAGGCAAGAGGCATGCTAGCAATAGCTGAATATAATAGCTTTTGCTGCTTTTATAAATGTCAAACACCTTAATGCTTAGTGCTATAAGCGGTCAGCTCCTAAGCGGCTGCGGCGAAGCCAGGGATAAGCTTGATTAATTACCTTTAGCTCCGTTTATGCCAGTCAGAAGTATCAATCATTGATCGTTGTCTCGTGACCCTTGAATTAATAAAAGATATCGGAGAACAAGGTCTTCTAGAACGGTTACAGCCTTTCTGTCCACCAGGGGTTGTCGGGGATGATGGAGCGGTAATTCCCCCTCCAGAGTCTGGTCAATCCTTGGTGATTACTACAGATGTTTTAGTGAATGGGGTGCATTTTAGCGATCGCTACGGTGGGGTAAGCCAATGCACTACTAGTCCAGAAGATGCTGGTTGGCGTGCTGCTGCTGCTAATTTGTCTGATTTAGCTGCGATGGGAGCATCCCCCCTAGGCATTACGGTAGGCTTAAGCCTGACAGGGGATGTAGCGGTTAGCTGGGTTGAGAGACTTTACGAAGGCATGACTCAGTGTTTGAACCAGTACAATACACCAATAGTCGGAGGAGATATCTGTCGCTCGCCGGTTATTACTATTGCTATCACTGCCTTTGGTCAAGTCTACCCCGACCAAGCTATCCGCAGAACAGGTGCTAAGGTGGGACATGCCATTGTGGTGACAGGTGTTCATGGTGCTTCCCGGGCTGGACTAGAATTACTCCTCAACCCAGATTTCGGCAAACACTTAAGTCCAGAGGAACGACTATCTTTGATTAAAGCTCACCAGCGTCCCCAACCCAGACTTGATGTTGTATCTTTACTCACGTTACAGGTTAACAGGTTGAAGGTTGAAAGTTGGAACTTTCAACCTGATAACTTTCAACCTGATAACTTTCAATCTGATAACTTTCAACCTTCAACCCTTCAACCTTCAAACCTTCAACCTTCAAACCTTCAACCTTCAACCCTTCAACCTTCAACCCTTCAACCTTCAACCCTCCAACTATCCATTGCGGGTATGGATAGTAGCGATGGTTTAGCAGATGCTATTGTACAAATTTGTGGTGCCAGTGGTGTTGGTGCAGAGATTGATCCTAACCGAATTACCCTACCTCCAAGCTTCAGTAAATTGGTGTCTCCAGAGCAAGCTTTGGATTGGGCGTTGTATGGTGGTGAAGATTTTGAATTAGTGCTATGTTTGCCCACTGAAGCTGCTGAGGAATTAGTGGCACAACTGGGGGAGGGAGCAGCAGTAATTGGCAAGATTACTAGTGGTAATGAGGTCTGGTTGAAAGATAAGACTGGTACTTATGCTGATCAATTGCTGAGTTTAAATAAGGGATTTCAGCATTTTTGAAATTTTTCCCTTAGAAGTGATTAACCGGATTTACTATTATTCCTTATGTATCTGATCTCAATCAGACTTGGTCAGGTATCATAACTTGACTCAATAAACAAGATCCAGGTGCGATCAATTTTCTGGTTCAGATTCACTACACTGTCTGAGATAGTATTAACTTTGAACAATTTGCCTTGGCTTACGATAATATCTGCAAATACCTAGCAGAAGAATACCCATCGGAGTTTTTTCACTGGCTATTGGGTGAAGAACCTAGAGATATTCAGGTACTTAAAAGCGAATTGAGTAGTGAACCAATTCAAGCTGATGCTCTGACTTTACTCCAAAGTACAAACCAAATTCTGCACCTAGAATTTCAAACCTTACCCCAATCCGAGCCACCATTACCATTTCGGATGTTGGACTATTGGGTCAGATTACATCGCAAGTACCGATGTCCGATTGAGCAGGTGGTAATTTTTCTAAAGTCTACGACCTCACAGATGGTATTTACTAACGAGTTTAGAGATACTAACACCTGGCATCGTTATCGGATAATTCGTCTGTGGGAGCAAGACCCATTACCACTATTGGCCAATCGGGCTTTGTTACCCTTGGCCACTTTAGCCAGGAGTAATCGGCCTAATCTATTGTTGGAGCAAGTCGTTGCTGAAGTCGATAGAATTGAAGAACAAGGTCAACTCCGAACCCTAGCGGCCTGTGTGGATGTACTGGCTGGTTTGCGGTTTGATAAAGATTTAATCCGTCGATTTTTGAGGGAGGAAGTTATGGAAGAATCAGTCACCTATCAAGATATTATCCAAAAGGGAGTCCAAAAGGGAATCCAGCGCGGCAAGCAGGAGGGAGTCCTATTAATTGTGATGCGTTTGCTAACCCTGAAGTTAGGTTTACTTGACCCTGGGCTCCAACAGCAGATTGAGGGATTATCGATTACTCGATTGGAGGAATTGAGTGAAGCCTTGTTGGATTTTGAGACAGCAACGGATTTAGTGGTTTGGTTGGATCACTAGGGAATAGGGAATAGGAAAAAATTCGGCGTTGCTAATGTCTTGGCGCTGAATAGGAGTAGAGTGGGCATCCTGCCCGCTCGAAAATATGTGGGCATCCTGCCCGCTCGAAAATAAGCATGAAACTGGCAAGATGCCAGTTCTACCAACATGCCAGTTCTACCAACATGCCAGTTCTACCAAGATGCCAGTTCTACCAACATGCCAGTTCTACCAACATGCCCATTCCAGAAAACTCTTAAAATCATTCCATTATTAAGCAACGCCAAAAATTCGGTGTATCTCAATATCCCTACTCCCGACTCCCTACTCCCTTTTCCCAGCATCCCCTGTCAAAGAAAATGCTGCCCAATAATAAGGATGGGGATATTTTTCCCGTAAGTCTTTCTGAGCTTGCTGTAATGCCGATACTTTTTAGCTACCAGAATCTCCCAAAAAGTCAATCCTGGCTCGCCAATGCAAGCTGATTTCTCAGCCAGGGTGTATCTACCAAGGCACGTAGGAATATCCCACGTGCGCCATTGATGTCGCGATCCATCGATCGGCCATCAATTTTTGATTTAATTTTCTTGCTACCACCGATATTTATTAACTCACCTGTCCAGCTAACAGTTTTACTGGTATAGGCTTCACAGACGTCTACTACTGTTTTCCCTGTTTCTCCAGCTTTGTGTTTGAGGAACTCTTTGAAGCGATAATGAGCAAAAGAAAGCAAATTCCGAACAGTTTTAGACCTGATCTTCCTGTTTCCTTTTTTTGTCATTTCAGATGTCTCAAAAGTAGGAAGTAGTATAACGTCAAAGTTGTCAACTAAAAAACGGGCAGCCTTATGATGTAGTTCGTTAATCAGATTCTGAATTCTAATGATTATTCGCCTGGCAGCTTTTCTCATTCGACGTTTTTGCTTCCCTTTTGCCTTGCTTATTCTTGATAAGAGGCCATCGAGGTGAGAGCAAAGTCGTTGAATTCGAGAAAAATCTCCACAACCAATTTTTCCTACAGAATTCTCACTAAAAAGTGTCAAAAATGTTCTAACACCAGGGTCTAAAGCTACTACTCTACCTTGGTTCTCGGATTTTACTTGAGTAGTCTTGTGAGGGACTGTCAGGTAGTAATCCCCATTGGTGCTAGTTAATCGACAATCTCCAATATCATCTGGAAGTGTTTCAGTAAAGGTCAATTCACCCAGTTTTGTATGGTAAATCCCTTTGCTAGATACAGCCGACTTAGGGATGTAGCAAGACTGAACAGGATTTTTACGAGATCTAAATCGCACTCGATTTATTTGTCCAGTCTTTTTATACTTTTTCTTGGCCTCCCTTACAGCGGTGCAAGCATCCTTTATCGCTATAGATTTGATTTGATAAGGTACTGCCTTACACCACTCTGGTAAGCTATTCAGAATGTCGGTCTTGATGGCTTTCCAGTTAGCTTTAGTCTCACCATCTTCAAGAATCTTGACGGTTTTGTTGAAAACATAACGGGAAACTCCAAACCACTTACGAACAGTATATCGCTGTTCAGCATTGAGGAATATCCGGATCTTTTTTGATTTTTGACCCGTACTTTCTGAGTCCGTGGACACGGCAAGAGAAGACGTGAATGATGGAGAGAAGATCTGCGGTAAGTTCTGATTCTGGACAACTTTCAGGCTGGTCGAGAACCAAGATTTTTCCACCGTTGATGCCGACCGGAGATGAAACCTTAGAGTAGTGCAGCCTTACTACAAAACCTTTACCCTATGCTGCATAATTTACCAACTATAAAGGCTGCACTACTCTTACGGTAACTTCTAACCAAGTACTCAATGAGTTCAAACCCAAATCGTGTAAGTCTGTCTCTACAGGCAACAACAATCGTGAGCTGATCTCCACGCACAACTCGTTCCAATATGGATCGAAGCCCTTTCCTTTTGTAGTTGAGTCCTGAGCCAATGTCTTTAATGATTTCGGCTTGCGGGAAAAGGGAGTGCATGTAGGCGATTTGTCTGGCGAGGTCGTCTTTTTGTTTAGTGGAACTGACTCGACAGTAGCAAATTGTAAAATGATCTGATCGAGAGCTTGACGAACTGTTCCCGAAAGTGAGCAGGCTTTCGACGTCAAACAATCTTGTTCCGCCTGGCGTTTTCTCGCATCTAATCGTTCCATCGTCCGCGTACTTTCTTAGTGTATTTTTGGAGAGTCCCGTAAGTTCGACCGCCTTACGGAGTGGAATGAGTGCCATGTTTTTAATCTAACACACATTCTGGGAGATTGTGGGAGGTATATGAATATTTTCGGAAACTGTTACAAGCCCTAGAGCGGAGAGCGGTTTCGGTAGCCGCTTTCCCCACCAGGGCTTTGGTCTGGAAGAGCTTGGCAATGGTCTCTACTTCTTTTTGAGCATGATTTAAGGGGGAAAGTCCAGGAATGGTGGGATCTCCCAGGGCGAGAAGACTGCCTGTGGTTGATTTGCCCTTGTCGGGTAAGTAGCGCAGGATGCTAGCACTGGGCAGGGACAATAGGGCGTAGTTGTCACTGAGGTACTCCTTGCCGTCAGTGAGGGCAGCAAAGGGAAGATAGTGCAGGATACCGTGGGGAACAATGGTGATAGTGGTGGTGTTGAGATGGGGCTGGAGGGGTACAATTAGCCAGTCGTGCAGGTTTTTAAGTTCTAGGGGATGGGGTTGATCTAAGTCAGCAAAGTCTTGGAAAAGTGTCAGTTCTTCGGTCAGTTGTTGGCGAGTGACATTGAGGGGGACAGTGTGGAAGCTGTTGCGGGTGATAATGAAGGCTAGGGTGCGTTCATCCGTGACAAAGTACTCGACTAGGGTAGTATCGCTATCCAGCAAGCCTTGGATTTCAGGGAGGGAGGCAACTTCTACAGTTTTTAAGCTAGCGATTTCAGGGTTTTGGACTTTTAATTGAACCAGCAAGTCCTGGTAGTCTTTTCGCAGAGCAGTTCGGTTGTTTTCGGTTTCGGCAATCGTTTCGTGATCCCACTGGTTTTTGGGACGGTTGCGGAGAGTTAGTAAACAGCTAGAGAAAATATCGCAGACTCTACCAAAAACTCTTATTATTTGTTAAACTTAAATTAGGTTAACACCGACAGGGATTATTATGTAACTTAAATTAAAGCCGAAAACCAAGGGTTTAGTAGTTGCGCTCTCTATCCCGGTGTTAGACTTTTTTGACATTTTTATGGCGCTCGCGGGATATTCCGTCAGAGAAGCGCGGAGATACCCCCTGGATGCTATTGCATCTTGCATTGGCGAGCCAGAATTTGCCTTTGGTAGGTTTTGGTAGCTAAAAAGTATCGGATAAAGACTGCTGATGAAACTCAATCGCTTTGCGGTATTGCCCTAGGCTATCCTAAGCAAGCCCGAGATTGTTGAGGGAGTTGGCTTCCCCGTGGCGGTCTTCCAGTTCGCGATAAATGCCTAGGGCTTCTTGCCAGGACTGGAGGGCAGCTTTATATTGACTGGTATTGTTCAATTCCTTGCTCAAACAGTTGGTCAGCTTTAGCCTGAAGTAAGTCTGAGGGGGTGGCTTCTTCCTGGGAGTTTTGAGTCTGTGCCCAGCTCGATTGAGCCATCAGTGGCACAGTTACAGTAGCAGAGAAGATAGCAGGAACCAGGGTTACCATCAACAGACGAACTCCCAGGTAATGTAGAACTATTGGCGGTAAACTCCTATCCCTCATCACAAATCACCATTATTCCTGGTTAATTGCCAATTGACCCAAACCCTTCAGTACCCTTAGAACGCTATACAGCTCATTTCCTGGATTGAAAATATCAAACAATTTAGAGACAGCGTACTGAGTTATTTCGCCTTTAACTAATTTGATAAACCTGAAGCTACTGCCATTCGTAATCAGTCCATAAACCGGTTTTTCAGGATAGGGATTTGACAGCATATAAGCCAGGAGTTGGGGTTTACCCACTTCCAAAGAAAAGGCCACTTTCTTGGATTCAATAACCACTACCAAAAACTGCTCCCATAACACCAATACATCGATATTTCCTCTGACGATAACTCCCCGGTCTTCTTCGGCAATTTCTACAGACTTCTCTGACTTGATGTGAAAAGGAGGCAAGTATAACCCTGCTAAATCTAACAAGGGAGAGAGCACAACCATTTTGACGGTGTTTTCTAACAGAGGAGGATATTTCGTTAAATTTGTATAACTAACCTTGACTCGGTCTAATCTTTCTTTTTCCGTAGCAGTAATTTCTGGCAAATCATCTTGCCACTCTCGAAAAAATTCGTTATCCTCAACTAAGTGAATCCCAAATTTTGTTTCTAATTCGTATAGAGTAATTTCTCTGGCTGGTATAGTTTGAATCATATCTAGCAATTCTCAGAACGAGTGAGGTAAAAATATCTGGGTTTTAGGGAGCTTCGGAGCAGGGAGTAGGGAGTAGGTAATATGGCCGCAAAACATATCACAATTCATTTAGGATTGGTATAGCCAGTGTTAATCCCTAGGGAATCTCAAATCTTACTTTAACTCTGACAGTTGCTTTTCTAATTCCCCTACCCGTTTTCGGTCCCCAAACTGTTCATAGATTGCCTTCGCTTGTTCTAACAAACTCACTCCTTCTTGCCGATTCCCACGAGCATACTGAACCTCCCCTAATCCAGCTTTGGCTGCTGCTAGTTCTTCCCAATGCTCAGTTGCTGTGGTCAGTTCTACTGCCTTTGAATAAGGACCCTTAGCTTCCACAACTAGTCCTATCCGTTTATACAAATCACCCAGTAAGCGATAAATCGGTGCTATTTTTTGATCGTTTTCTTGTCCTTCCAGGATTTCAATGGCCTCAGCCGTTAAATCGTAGTCAGCATAGAGTTCAGCTAGAGCTAAGGGCTTGAACTCCTTTGGTAGATTCTGTTCCTGAATCCGCCGAGCAATAACCTGAATTTCTCTAGCTTGATCTGACTTAATCCGCGTAAATCCTAGTCCTCCAGTGCTATCTTCTGTAGAGGCACGATTTCTATCAGTCTCGACGACCAACTTATAACTAACTCCAGGTTTTAGTGGCTTACTTCCTGGATAAACAACCTGACAAATACCCTGTTGACAAACCTGCTCTCGACTAAATTCCTCAGTCCAATTCAAGCCTCGCCCTCTCACTGTTACCATGAAACTGCTAGCATCGGTGGCATCATGCCAGCTTAGAGTGGGCTTGTCAGTCAGTAAACGAGTTGCCCGTGGGCTGATAATGTAGGGAATAGAGGAGCTTACCGGACGTGCTCTGACAATTCTCCTGGAGCTTTTAATTCGCGGTGGTGGACATATGCCATTAATGCCTGTTGTTACCCCAGCAGGTACAGAGTGAGTTTTACCATGATCACAAAATAGTTTAACCCTAACCCCCGATGGTGGTCTCAGCAGATCCCCTGGATTTATCGTGGTATAGTTAGGCACTGGATGGAAACGTGACCATCCCTCCCGTTCTAGCTCAACTCTACCCGTGGTTTTAAAAATCCAATGCCCTGCCAGTACTGGCTTACTCACCAGGCTTCCCAACATAATCATAACTATGGTCAAGATCGGGGCAGAGCAAATCAGCTTACTTAGTCGATTCACTAGTCTTATCTTTAACACCTACTTGAGCATCTATACGTTCACGAGCCATCCCAACCCAGATATCTTCATCAGGGTTACGGATATCAGTATAGCGTAAACAAATTTTCCATTCTGCCAAGGCATTGTCTGGATCTTTTTCTGGTTTGTTTTCAATGACTTGCGCTAATAAACAGTGAGCCGCTGCCGGAGTTCGCGTAAAGGTTTTGTCTAGTTCAATAGCATCTCTGAGGTAGGTTTCGGCTTCGGCATAGCGTTCTTGCTTCAACCTAGCCCAGCCTAAGTTTTTCAATAATGCATATTGAGTTCCCGTTTCTGCTTCTGGCACAGTATCTAACCCCTTCAAAAGTAAAGATACCGCTTGGGAATAGTTTTTATCTTGAATATACAACCGCACCAATTCATTATAAGCAGCATCTAAACCCCCCTCTACCGCTAACCTATACTGAGTTCGCGCCTTATCCAACTCCTGTAAATCTTCATAAAGACGACCCAAATTGTAGTGCGCTTCGGCATTATCTGGATTGAGACTCAATGCTCGTTCATAATTAGACTGAGCACTTGACCAGTCTCCTTTATTATCATATTTGTCGAAACCCCATTTATTAAAGCAGTCCGAAATCAAGGGCAAAGATCCTCGAAAGCCAATTAACGAAACTAAAAGTACCACCGATAGTCCCAATTTTACTTCTTGCCAAAGATATTTTTTAATCCCTAATCCCGATAGAATTTCTTCAACACCTGTACGACCAGCTTTGGTTAAAACCCCCCCAGCTGTCAACAAGGTCAATGCACTCTGGGAAATCACCGCAAAAGAACCTATAAAACCCGGACTAGTACTTAAAAAACGGGAGGAAATATCTACCACTAGACTCACCGATGCCGTTAAAGAAGTAACTGTCAGTGCATTCCACAGCCAGTCGAAACGGTCTAAGCGATGAGTAGGTGCTTGTAGAAACCACCACCAGTAGTCTTGTGGGGGATGAAAGCTAGTCCGCCAATTAGTTAATTGCACAGTCTGAGTAATCAAACCAGCCTGCTTTTTCAATCTGCTATCTAACTCAATCAGTTTAATCAGTTTATCTTTAGAAATGTGGGCAATATCAGCAAATTTTTCCTGAACAATATTGCGAGCAATCAGGACACGAAGAATGGCTTCAGGAGATGGATTATTGTCAGTTTTTTCAAGGGCGGTCAGGGCAGCTTCATAACGATTGAGAGTAGACTCTAACTCTAGGATGCTCATTCAGCTAATAGCAAAGGGAATAGGGAGTAGGGAGTAGGGAGTAGGGAGTAGGGAATAGGGAGTAGGGAACAGCGGATCTGGGAACAGGGAGCAGTGGATCTGGAAACAGGCAAGATGCCTGTTCCACCAAGATGCCTGTTCCAGGCACCAGGTCAAACACCTTTAATGAGATGCACCCTTCTGATTTAGATCTTATCTAAAGGTATTCTGTCAATCAGAAATACTCCGGTATCATAACTTGAATAAATAAACAAGATCCAGGTGCGATCAATTTTTTAGCTCAGATTCACTACACTGTCTTGATGCAGTCGCTCATGGGGGAAACCCCCAAGACCGCGCTGCATCGCTGTCTGAGATAGTGTTAACTTTGAACAATTTGCCTTGGCCTACGATAATATCTGCAAATACCTAGCAGAAGAATATCCATCAGAGTTTTTTCAGTGGCTATTGGGTGAGGAACCTGATGATATTCAGGTACTTAAAACCGAATTAAGTGCTGAACCCATTCAAGCTGATGCTCTGACTTTACTCCAAAGTACAAACCAAATTCTGCACCTAGAATTTCAAACCTTACCTCAATCTGAGCCACCATTACCATTTCGGATGTTGGACTATTGGGTCAGGCTACAGCGCAAATACCGATGTCCGATTGAACAGGTGGTGATTTTTCTAAAGTCTACGACCTCACAGATGGTATTCAATAACGAGTTTAGGGATACTAATACCTGGCATCGTTATCGAGTAATTCGCTTGTGGGAGCAAGACCCATTACCACTGTTAGCCAATCGGGCTTTGTTACCCTTGGCAACTCTAGCTAGGAGTAATCGGCCTAATCTATTGTTGGAGCAAGTGGTTGCTGAAGTGGATAAAATTGAAGAAAAACCATTACGAGGAAACTTAGCAGCCTGTGTGGATGTGCTGGCTGGTTTACGGTTTGACAAAAATTTAGTGCGTCGATTGTTGAGGGAGGAAGTTATGGAAGAATCAGTCACCTATCAAGATATTATCCAAAAGGGAGTCCAGAAGGGAATCCAGCAGGGACTCCAGCAGGGACTCCAGCAGGGACTCCAGCAGGGACTCGACCGAGGAAAGCAGCAGGAAGCGGTATTAATTGTGATGCGTCAGCTAACCCTGAGGTTAGGTTTACTTGAGCCTGGGCTCCAACAGCAGATTGAGGGATTATCCATTACTCGATTGGAGGAATTGAGTGAAGCGTTGTTGGATTTTGAGACAGCAACGGATTTAGCGGTTTGGTTGGATCACTAGGGAATAGGGAATAAGAAAAAATTCGGCGTTGCTGAATCTTCGAATGAATAGGAGTAGAGTGGGCATCCTGCCCGCTCGAAAATATGTGGGCATCCTGCCCGCTCGAAAATAAGCATGAAACTGGCAAGATGCCAGTTCTACCAAGATGCCAGTTCCACGCAAGATGCCCATTCCACCAACATGTCCATTCCAGAAAACTCTTAAAATCATTCCATTATTAAGCAACGCCCTAAAAAAAAGCGATCGCATTTCCTAATCCGATCGCTTTTTGCGGTTGTTCAGTTCTGTCAATAGTTTGGTGCAGTCAAGGATTAGGATGCCAGGGCGACTTCAACGGTCTGCTGCAATTCACCATTTTGATACATCTCAATCATCACATCAGACCCACCGATAAACTCTCCCTTAATGTACACTTGAGGAATAGTTGGCCAGTTGGAATATTCTTTGATTCCCTGGCGAATCTCGTAATCTTCTAGTACGTCTACGGTTTCGTACTTAATTCCTAGGCTATTCAGAATTTGGACAACGTTATTAGAAAAGCCACACTGGGGCATTAGTTTGCTGCCCTTCATGAATACCAAAATTTTGTGCTCTTGTGTTAATTTTTCTATTCTCTCTTTCAGTTCTGGTGTCATCGTTGTCTTAAACTCCTGGGATATCTAGATAGTTATTTCGATAGTCGATATTATATTAGTCTAGCGGGCGCGAAATCCTAGACTCTTCCAATTATGACTTAGGCCAGTTTACTGCTTGCCAGCCCAAGCTTCGGGGGTATAGGTTTTTAGAGCTAGGGCGTGAATGGCCTCCGTTGCCAACTCTTCGCTTAGGGCTCCATAAACCAGCTGATGTTGTTTCACCAAGGATTTACCTTCAAACTCGGAGGAGACAACAGTGGCTTGGAGATGGTTACCACCCCCTAAATCTTCTACTTTTACCTGAGCATCCGGTATCGATTCTTTAATCTTTTCTTCAACTTGCTGTGTACTAATCGGATCCATTTTTTTTATTCCAGTTTCTATTGGAATTTCTAAAATACACTAAAATTTAACGTAAGCATATGCGCTACGCGCACGCTACTTGAGGTGCGGTCAGCGGTCAGCGGTCAGCTTTCCGTAACTCAGATCAAACCAATGCTTACCTCTTGTTTTATTCAAAAGCACCTCAAGTAGCGTGCCCATAAGCTGTTCGCCCAGCGTGGCCATTCGCGTAGCGTGGCCAACGGCCAAGGCCATTGGCTGATAGCTGATAGCTGATAGCTTACAATTTAACTGCCTTTATTAGAACCAGCGGACGAGGTGGGCTGGCTATTGCCATTTCTAGGAAAGGGAGAATCGACGAATCCTAGCTCAAACAGCTGTTGGTAGGATTTTTTTCCCAATTCCCTGGTTGGATTTTGAGACCGAATAATTTGAATTAACAAGGGGACAGCTAATTCTGGCTGGTCATTGGCTCGATGGACTAGGGCTAGCCGATAGGTAGCTTCATCTCGCTTTTCAGCAGTTTCCAGGGCTTTTTGCCGTTGAGACTCGTAGACTCGGTTGTCAATGCCGGAAAAACTGGAAGCCAGCTGTTGGTAAAAGTTAGACAACTGGTTGAATATCTGACGTGCCTCTTGGAGTTTTTTGGCCGCTACGCTATAGTTCCCTGAATCAATAGCGTTCGTCGCCTCTTGCATCATCCGCTCTCCCCCCGGCATACTCAATAGGCTGTCTTCTTGAGTCAACGGCCCGGTATTGTTGGGGTCAGTGATGTCTGATTCTACTTGGATATCAGCACCTTGCGCCTGTGCTGGTGGCAGTACTACCAAAGCTGCCATCACGGGAAGAGCAACGAAACAGGCGAGCCTGACCGGATTAAGAGTGCCAGAATAAACCATACTATAGCTTTGGGAATTGGTTACCTAAAATAATAGAGTAAATCCAAACTATTGGTATAGTACCATTACCACAAACGATTAGGGTGTGGCTCTTTTGGAAAGACGTTTGGTCAGGTTTAGAGAGGTATCGGAAGAGTAGGAGGAGCAGTAATAGAGCAACGAGCTTGAATTAGTCGTTTCATCAAAGGAAGGCCATCTTTGTACAAAG
>NZ_JAAHHE010000013.1:0-18579 GCF_010692525.1 Moorena sp. SIO3B2 | reverse complement strand
TCCATTCCTGAACTTGATTCTTAAGTTGGCGGTGAATAGCTAAAGCTTGCTGATAATAGTTGAGGGCTTGGTCATACTGTTCTTGCTTTTGGTAAAGTGTAGCAATATTACCAAGGGTGGTGCTTTCATCAGCCTGATTCTTAACTTCCCGGTTAATAGCTAAGGCTTGCTGATAATAGTTGAGGGCTTGGTCATATTGTTGCTGTTTATCGTAAACCACGCCAATAGTATTGAGCGCAATCCCTTCCAGCTTACGCTTACCCAATTCTTTCCGAATAGCTAGGGATTGCTGGTAATAGTCTATAGCTTTGACATACTCCCCTTTCTGGTTGTAAATCCCTCCCATCAAAAATAGAATATTCTGTTCTAATCCCCGACTCCCAGTTGGTTTAGTAATCGCTAACCCAAGCTCCAGGGTTTCCAGCCCTTTATCCAATTCCCCTTGAGCGGTATAGAGTGCTCCCTTCAAGGTCAGGGCTAAACCTTCTCCTAATCGATAACCTTCTTCTCGACTCAGGCCATGAGCTTGCTCCACAAACTCCCAAGCTTGGTTTAATTTCCCTGACCTGATATAAGCTGAGCTGAATACAATCAGAGTTTGCGCTTGATAGTAGCGTGGGAGAATGCGTACGCTTTTCTCAGTCTTAGCTACTTCTTTGATAATAGTCAGACCTTGCTCTAACCTATCTAAGGCTTTGTCATACTCTCCTTGGGAAGAGTAAACTGAGCCAAGATTAACCAGAGCATAACCAATCCCAAGCTGATTACCTACCTCTTGGTTAATGGTTAGGGCTTGCTCGAACAACTCCAGGGCTTTAGGATAGTCTTCCTGACTTGAATAAACTGTTCCGATATGGGTCAGGGTTTCCCCTTCTCCCTTTCGCTCTCCATTACCTTGACGGATTTTTAGAGCTTGCTGCAATACTTCCAGGGCTTTGCTTTGTTGAGATAAGAGATTGTAAACCTGTCCAAGGCCATTAAGAGCTTTAGCAACACCTGTAGAGTTTCCCAATTCCCGATAAATCTTCAATACTTGTTGATAACTATCCTGGGCTTGAGGCAACTGACCTTTAACAAACTCTGACCTTGCCCGATCGAATAACTGCTCGGCTTGAGTGGCTTGGTCTGGAGTGGTTTGTGCCACCGCTGGAGCAACTCCCAGATTTTCTGGAGCTAAGATCGGTGAGAGCAGGCACATTAAGGTAGCACTAGCTAGCTTGAGACAGAATACAGGAATAGTAGAGTAAGTACCCATCGAAAAATCAGCCACTTGGTAGTTTCTTACTATATATCCTTAGGTGGTGGCAGTTTTATGCAGATTTTACTATGGAAGTTTTAAATTGGGTGAGGGAGTAGGGAGTAGGTTGAAGGTTAGCAGGTTGAAGGTTGAACGCGATCGCGTGGCCAAAGGCCAAGGTTGAACGCGATCGCGTGGCCAATAGGCCAAGGTTAGTGCGTAGGGTGAGTTAGGGGCGGACTTGCCCTTATTGTTCGCTTCGTAGCCAGGGTTGAGATAGTCCGCCCCGTAACGCACCACCAGGTCTGAATTTTAACAGGATGGATGTTCAATCTTGTAAATTTTCTAAATCAGCTAAATCTTGTAACCTTCCTGATGCTTGTTTATTTTTTCTAAGATTGTTTAAATCAATAAAATTAACCGGTATATCGTCAATGATTACCTCGATTTTAGCCTGATAACAGGTTTCAAAATCTATCCCATCTGGAGTAGTAATTAAATCTATTCGATTAGGTGGATAACCTAATTGTATAATTTGGTCTGGTGTTTCGAAATCTTCAGCAGCTAAACCCAAACTACCAAAGCCAAATTCTGTTAATGCTACCATCATTTTTAGAGCATTTTCTGGACTCATTTCTATCCAAATATCAATATCTTTGGTATAGCGAGGATGACCATGTACAGCTACTGCATAACCACCAATCACTAAATACTTTACTTGATTATCGTTTAATAATTGTATAAACTCTTTGAAGTCTTGGTTCAGCATTATTGTATTGATATTGGTGGTATTGCTTACGGATTATTTCTAGGGCTTCTAAGCGTTTTTTATAAGACTGTTTTCGCCAGTAGCTAAAATCGCTTTTTTGTTGCTTCATTTTAATCTTGTTAACTACTTTTTCCATGACACTATTTTAGTGATTGTTAAAGATTATAAATTACTTTAAAATAGAAAAACTCGTACCTCGGCCTAAAAATACCTAGTAGAAGATAATATCCTAGAGTGGATTTTAATCCCCGCCCCAAACCTGCCACACTGACCACCCTTTCAATATTTACCATACTTTACTCTCTCTACCACACCTGTTGAACCTCTGATGACAACCCCACAAGCTATTGACTGGAATTCCTTAGCCTCGGAACTTACCGGAATAGAAATTATTGATGACCCGACCAAAGTTGCTAAATTATCCCTAGACTACTACCACTTCAGTCCCGTACTGGAATCCCAGCTTAAGGATAAACGAGGGAATATCGTAGTTCGTCCCACTACGGTGGCGGAAGTCCTGGAAATAGCTAGGGTTTGCGTTAAGTACAAAGCTCCCCTAACCGTAAGAGGCTCAGGCACTGGTAATTATGGTCAGTGTATCCCCCTCAACGGTGGTCTGATTCTCGATACTACCCGCATGAATCAGATTAACTGGATTAAACCGGGTTTAGCCTCTGTTCAGCCAGGGGTAAAGCTAGCCGCCTTTGACAAAGAAGCTCATAAAATTGGCTGGGAATTGCGCATGGCTCCCTCTACCTATCGCACTGCTACTATTGGTGGGTTTATTGGTGGCGGCAGTGGCGGCATTGGTTCCATTACTTATGGAGTATTACGCGATCGCGGAAATCTTCATGCTGTCCAAGTCGTCACCCTCGAAGACCAGCCCCGTGTAATCGAATTACGGTCCGATCAGGTGCAGAAGGTGAATCACGCCTATGGAACTAACGGCATTATCACTGAATTAGAAATACCCCTAGGACCAGTCTATCCTTGGGCTGAAGTCATTGTAGTCTTTGATGACTTTATGACTGCTGATATCAAGCGGTTCAGGATAAAAATTCACCAGACGTACAAGTTTCGAAAAATGAGGTATATCGAGATATAGGGGAATTCAACCAAAAACACGCTGGTACGATGGAGGAGATAGTGCGGGCGTCACTCTTGTAGGGTGCGCCATTCAACAGTGCGATCGCCCGATATTGTAGGGTGCGTTAATGAAATGTAACGCACCAAATTCCTATTAATTTTAGAAGATAATTCCGGGTGTAATAATGAATCATCTAAATTTTTAAATTTCTTGCCATTCCCGAGCATTGACAAATAAAGATAGGTGCTTTGTATTATTGGTTGCCACAGTAACGTCATACCCAGAATTAGTAACTAAAATAGCTTGAGCGGCTAAAATAACATCTCCATCTAAAGCTTTAGGATCCGCTGTTGGTTTTCCTTTTTTTCTGACTTCCGCCCATAATTCGGCAGCTTTTAACATAACTTCTGTAGTAATCGGAAGATATATTATTTCGGCTTTAAGGCGATTGAGTTTCTTGATTCCCGATACCTTATTTGCTCGTAATAGTTCTCTTCTAATTTCATAATCGATAATTTCAGGTAAAACAACATCATATCCTCGGTCAAAAAGATTATAAAACCATTCTTGACATTTCAGTGACAACGCAGCGCCTTTTGGATTTGTAATTAAACCAACAGGGGCTGAATCTAAAACTATCACTTTGCTCATCTTAGTTTAAATCGAAACTCCTTTGATCGATTTAATGATTTCCCAAGTTTCTTTTTGGTCTTCTTCTTCGTCTAACTCATTCCAAGATTCAAATAACTCCTTTAACTTTTGTTGTTGCTGCTTTCGTTGAATTGGATCAGATTTTTCCAGCCGATCCATCGCTTTTTGCCAATGATATACAGATTCTTTATTCGTCATTTGGCTTTGACGAAATAAACGAAGGATTTGTAATAATTGTGGAATCTGTTCGTCGGGAATATTTTCAATTTCTAATAATAGATCGTCACGCAAATCAGTAAGGGTACGTGTTAGTTCAGAACTCGAATGATTCATGATTCATTTCCTCAAGATTGACCTTTGGTCACGCTACGCGATCGAGAGTATTAATTTGTTCTGGTTTTCCAATTTGTTGCACTTTTATATTATAGTGCGATCGCGATCTTGTCGGGTGGGTTGAGGAAATGCTAAAGTAACGCCCCCCCACACTTTGCTAGAATAAAGCGCAGAAGCAAAGGTTGGGAGGGAAGTAGCTCGATGACAATTGTTGTTACCCTTAGCTCAGAATTAGAAGCACTACTGCGTGAATATGCTGCTCAGCGAGGTCAAGATGTTAGCTTGGTTGCGTCCGAATTGCTGGCTAGTGTCTTAGAGTCGGAGGTGGAAGATTCACAGGAGGCTATCAAGGGCATTCAAAAAGGACTGAATGATTTCCAGGCAGGTCGATTTCGGTCTTTCGCTGAGTTTGCCCAAGAGCAGCGTCGCCAGTATAACCTGCCAGTCGATTCATGAAATACCCTATTGAAATTTCCAGTGTGGCCGAGGCGGAAGCCGACAGCGCCTTCCTACGTTTATCCCAAGTCACATCTACCACCCAGGCAAGCCAATGGTATGCTGGATTGCTACAAGCAATCGAATCTCTATCGCAATTTCCAAAACGTTGTCCTCTAGCAAGAGAGAATAAGTATTTCAGTCAAGAAATACGACAATTACTCTACGGTCGGGGACGTAATTCATATCGAATTCTTTTTACCATTTTGGAAGAGCAAGAACGAGCGACCGTTCGCATTCTACACATCCGGCACGCATCACAGCAAACCTTAGGTGAAGAACTAGGCTGATGCCAATATGGTCGTAGCGATCGTCGCTTTTGTAGCTTTTGTAGGTTGGGTTGAAGAATGAAACCCAACATAATTCCCCTCAACACAACGTCTTCTCCTCAAGAGCGAGGTTTTCTCTCTTGCAAAGAGAAACTAAAATTTAATTGGTGTGGCGGTCTGATGTTGTTGGGTTTCCGTTCCTATACCCAACCTACGATTGAATTGAGGTGGTGAGTGCGTACGCTTATCCTCTGTTGCGGATAACATACATTGAGCCATGCGATCGTGCTATACTAAGTAAAAAAATATAATCAAAAAAACGTAATTAATCATGACAGCAAATAGCACTATAGAAAATAGACTCATAGAAAAGCTTAAAAAACTCTCCCTTGAACAAATCCAACAAGTAGAAAATTTGATTGATGCCCTTAGTCAAGATAATACAGAGCGAAAATTAACTGTTGTATCGACTAAACTTTCTGAATCTGTCTTTGCTAAAATTTGGGATAATCCTGAAGATGCCGAGTATGACAACCTATAATTTTGGGGATATTATTCTCGTCCCTTTTCCCTTTACTGACCAAACTACTATCAAAAAAAGACCAACCGTTATCATAAGCTCAAACACTTATAGCAATTCTACGACTTGTGAGGTACAAATTTCTGAGGTGCGACCCGTGGCGAATTTAATTCGCCTACGGAAAGCGCACCTAAGTTTTTAGGGAGCAGGGAGCAGGGAGCAGGGAGCAGGGAGCAGGGAGCAGCGGATATGGGAAAAGGTAAGAGGGAAGAGGTAAAAAATAATGTGTACCTCATAGCTAAGAGAAACGCTATATAATTTCAGGTTAAGGAGAAGGTTCAATTGGCACAAAATTAATTTCTACCTTATATCCAACAGCCTGAGCATAGTCTTCGATCGTCGAGAGCTTGGGAGAATAAGATGAATTAACATTCTCTAAACGGGAAATATTGCTCTTTTGTGTATTTAGAATTTTTGCCAACTCTTCTTGAGTTAAACCGGCTTTTTTCCTTAGGTCAATAAGTTTCTTTCTAAGATCGTAAGCTACGGCCAGAGCTTCATACTCTTTTTTAACTTCACTATTAACTAGAGCTTTTTCTTTAAACTTGGCAAAGGTTGGACGGCTCACTTTTTTATCTCCTTCATCCGTTTTTTGGCCAGATCTAATTCTTTTTTTGGTGTTTTTTGCGACTTTTTAATAAAGGAATGCAGAATAATTACTTCTCTTCCTTTGATCATACAGTAAAGAGAGCGACCAATACCTTCAAAACCTTTTGATCTTATTTCAAAAAGTCCGCCACCCATTGAAGCTGTGTATGGTATAGCAGTCGCCAGGGCAGTTAGGACATGACAAAAGTCTCACACCCTTTGTAAGCGATGCAGCGCGGTCTTGGGGGTTTCCCCCATGAGCGACTGCATCAAGAAGCGCAAGAGTTTGACTTCTGACTTCGTTCCTTCTGACTTCTGACTTCTGCTATACTAAGAGCATCCGTTAGGATCGGAAGGTAAATTAACCGACAATGCAGACCTTACCTTAAAGATGGCATCCTACTCCCTTAACTTGCCGCTTCAACTTCAGCCAAGTTGTAGAACAATGTGCTTTGCGTCAAGGCATTCCCCTCAACGACTTTATTTTATGGGCAGTGGCTGAAAAAGTTGCCGAAATCAAGCATCAATTCCATGACCCAAGCTTTCCCCACATTACTTATCGTCAAGGAGCCAGTGGTCACCCCGTCTCAGTCATTCGTGGGACAGGGATTCGAGTCCAGACAATTGCGATCGCCACCCACCAATGGGGAATGTCTCCCAACCAGCTGGCCGAGGAATATGGGTTAACTGAAACTCAAATTAACGACGCACTAGGGTTTTACACCGCACATCAAACCGAAATTGACAGCGCGATCGTAGCTGAACAAAAAAGCGAAGTAGCCAATGTCTAAACTTCGGCAACACCAAAGATGAAGGGGAATATATCTGGTTAATCACATCTGGTCAAAGCACGAAAAGGGAGAGAGAAATTTATGAACAATATTTCTAGTGAAGAAATTGAACAAAAAATTGAAGCAGGAGAAGAAGTTATAGACCGCTATTTTGACTCCACAACCACAAGAGTCGGAACACGCCGTCAGATGACTTCAAGAAGAAGACAGGATATAGAAACCACAAGGAGTGGAAATTCCTAGCCCTATGCTTACTGAACTCGATAAAATGGCAAAAGAACTCAACATTAGCAGATCTGGTGTGATTAAAATGATGCTAAGACGCGCCCTGGACGAACATTATCTTGCTAAGAAGCAGATGAAATCCTAAATTTAGTGCGAGCGCAGATCTGGTAGTGCGATAGTGTTTGGAAGGCGCGAGCTATAGCTTTTAGCCTCATTTTGGTTATGCACAAAATCTAAATTATCCACCGATTACTCTTTGTTGGGTCTTTCAACGATAGAATAGACAGCCAAAAAAATATCTAGATAAAAACAACAATGAAATCCATAAACGACTATAAAATTATTTTACGTCCCGATGACAATGGAACTTTTGTCGCTTATATTCCAGCGATTAAAGGATGTCATGCCTGGGGAGAAACTCCTGAAGCAGCCCTCTGTGAATTAAATCCTGTTTTTGAGATGATTCAAGAAGAATACCTCGAAGAAGGCAAAAATTTACCTGATGATGTCGAGGTAACTGTTTCTCATGCCAGCTAAAGCTAAAGCCTTAGAAAAAGTTGCTAAAAAATTAGGCTTTCAGAAAGTTCGTCAAAAAGGAAGTCAATCGCTTCGCTCCAATTCAAAATTATCAATTCAAAATTAAAAAATACCCTATCAATGAATTCGGTGGCTTGTATCCTTAGGTGCGCTTTCCGTTGGCGAATTAAATTCGCCACGGCTCGCACCTGTGGAAACAATTCAAAATTAGAAGGCGATTCATTTTGAATTTTGAATTTGGCATTTTGAATTCAAAAATGGTCAACCACTATTCCTGTTCATGGTAATGCTGAGATTGGAGGTTGGTTATTTCGAGAAATACTCAAGCAGTTAGGAATTAGTGATCAGGAATTTGATCAACTCAAATAAGTGCGATCGCCCGTAGATTTTATTGACAAAAAAAATCTGTAAATTTCTGTTATCTTTATGGTGTATACAACTATGACTATCTCAAAATGAAAGCAATTACGAGCAATCAAGCCAAACACCAATTAGATGAACTTATTGATCGGGTCATTCTTAGGGTGCTTTGTCCAAAGTCCAACATACCAATATTTGGGGGGAACTCGATCGCCTCTGAATTTCCCCAATCATTGAACGTTAGGGTCCCTGACCTCGATTAACTCATAAATTTCTGGAGGATGGGGCTGGCGCACCACGCAGCATCCCTTCTGTACTCAAATCCTCGTCTATGTCGCTCCAGTGGATGCCATAACCACCACCGCAAACTTCCCAATTTGAACGTTGATCGGGTGTGGCGTTAAGTAGCCTTGGGTACCAAACTAGAGGTACGGTAATTTTCCGGCCATCCATTAAATCAACACTAATGGTTTCTTCAGTAAAGTAGACATTCTTAACTCTCTCATCCGCTCGAATTGCCAAAATACCCATACCAAGCCTCTAATAGATTTTTCTGATTTTCCTGGACTATCCCTTGCAATTTCCGAAGTTCCTTAGCACTGAAACCAACATTGCTAGCTAGACTGACTGGTTCCAGCTAGAATTTAGCAGATGAAGCATCACGGTCAATATGGATGTGCGGCGGTTCATTCGGCTCATGACTGTAAAAGTAGAAACGATTTGGACCGATCCGTAAAATTGTTGGCATAATGGAATAATTCTAACACTATGCTGGTTACCATGTCTTGAACTTTGGCTTGCAGCACGATCAAGTCGTCTGGTAGTGCGATCGCGTAGCGTGACCTACGGTCAATCGCTTTTAGCGGAAGCTGAGGCCTTTCGGCCACGCTTTGCGAACGCTTCATCGCGTAGCGTGGCCTACGGCCAATCGCTCTTGTAGGGTGCGTTCGATTACACAAGAGCTATCAAGACATTTATTGACAAAATATCACAGAACGCACCATCCCTTACTGGGATTAATTCAAAGTTAAATTTTCATTTTTAACTTTGAATTAATCCCTGAATCTTGCTAATAATTCCTCACGGGATAGCTGAGATAACTGTAAAATTAAAGCGGAAAATTCTTGATTAGATAAGGACAGCATTGGTTCAATAATACCTCTAAGTTGGTCATCAATAGAATTAAACCGAACTCTCAACAAGTTTTCGATAATCGCAGTGCGCTCCATCCTCAGACCCTGCTGCATACCTTGTTGTATACCCTGCTCTATACCTGACTGAGTAGCAGCTTCTAATTTTTCTAATAAAAGTGGTGATAACCGCATAATTAACTCCCTGTCTTGCTGTTCTAATTCTGTACTTACTTCCAAGTTACTACGCAGAGAAGATAACAACAATAAAGTATTTTCCCGAAATTGATTTGTTTCTGGCAGTGCTTCTAATTCATCAATGGCCTGTTGTTGGACCCTGCCTCTGCCTAACATTCTCAACCATAGTGTGTCTAAGGTCTTTGGTAATTTATGTATTACGACTAATCCAGTCCTTAGGAAAGAGGGTAACAAATAAATCCCCTCACCCCAATGGTCCGGATCACTCTTAGCACCAAAGCCTTCTAATATTGCAGATGATGCTGTCGGGGTCAAAATCCATAATTTTGGGTAATTCTCTTCATTGAGGCGAGTATTCTCTCGATTCCCTTGACGAATAAAATCTGTGTGTACCTCTAATAATTTCAGGAGGCAAGTCCGAATTTCGTTAATAGTAACCGGATTTCTAAAGGGTTCAAACAAACAAGGCGTTGTAGCTAATTTCCCTAATAATCCTAAGGCTTCTGGGGAAGTTTGTGCTTGATTGGCCGGGGCAAAAAATACATCGACTTGTCGGATTTCGCTGCGGATTTCTAGGGGAGCCTGACATTCTCCAAATTGTGATAACAATTCTTCTAAATAATCTTTGGCAAATTGGTCGTGGATAAATCGGGTCATTAGATAAATATGTAGGGTGGGCACTTGTGCGATCATCTGTGATAAAATCTTAGATTTACAAACACAAGTGCCCACCATTATAGGTTTGAATTGGTAAGCATTGTTGTTGGCCAATATCGGTCGATCGCGATCAATATTTCCATCAATGCTCAATCTGAAACCTACTCATTAGGTGGATGCGGTGCCTACTTCAATCCAAATTGCTCTTGCTTCAACCAGATTCTCATTGTTCAAGCGCAGCGCTTGAATAATGAGGTACACAAGATTTTTTCCCTCTTGCCTCTTGCCTCTTGCCTCTTGCCTCTTCTCTGTTCCCTGTTCCCAGATCCGCTGTTCCCTAAAACCCAAAAACTTGTACCTCACCTAATTGAAAAACGCTATACTGTTGCTCGGCCCACTGGTGTTATTCCAGCAATATGAGTTCCACCATTGTTCCAAATGAAATGGTCGTTCCCAAAATTGATTTCGTGGATTATAGAGTGCAACATACTGCCCTGTCTGTGGATCAACTGCGTAGATTTTGCTCCCTTTGAATTCATTACAGCGATAACAGGAAGCAGCTAAATTTTCTCGATTGTCTGTTCCACGTTGTGAGCGAGGCCAGATGTGCTCCATGACTAGTGGTGTACCAGTCAACTGGGAAGAGGTTTTACAATATTCACAGCGAAAATTGGCTTCTTGAATTACGCGCCGTCGTAATTCAACAGATATGGTCATAGAATCACAGGTAAATCAATAAGTGCAGGAATCCGATGCCCTTTCCAACGTAGAACAGACCAGGCATAAGCTTTCCGCAGCATGAGACGATCGGCTGCTTGTCGCAACTCGGCGAGTTCGAGCCGTTCCTCCGGTGTCAGTTTCTCATCCTGATGTTTGTCTAGCAACTCAACACAGCGATGATGCTGATCAGGGTCTATTTCTGCTTGAGCAATGGTGAGTAGCTGTTCAGTATCTAGTATCTGAAGCTGTAATAACTCTGCTTGCATTTCTAAAGGTGCATTATCAACCGAAGGTGGCAAATTGCTAACTACACAATGCAGCTGCAAGTGTCTCTACACTTTGCTGCGTAGCTTTGGCAATTCGTGCCAGTTGGTGGAAGATGGGACGGCAGCAGATCGATCGTGATTTGTTGAGTTGTCATGTTCCTAGGCTACTGGCTAGATACTGCGGTTATTGTAGCGAGTTTTTTCATCGTGCATCAAACACTTCAGGAAGCTAGGTGTGATCGCTGATGTAGGTTGGGTTGAAGAATGAAACCCAACATAATTCCCCTCAACACAACGTCTTCTCCTCCAGAGCCGGGTATCTGCTCTAACAAAATAGAACCTACAATTTAATTGGTGTGGCGGTCTGATGTTGTTGGGTTTCCGTTCCTATACCCAACCTACGATTGAATTGAGGTGGTGAGTGCGATCGCATCATCGATGGCGTACGGGTGGGGATTGCGTACACTGATGGGGATTGGTTAAAATTAAGAGGTTACTTATTGTCGGTGAGTAAAACCGTTTGCGCGTCTGACAAAGAAAAGAAAATAATTTCTCTTGGTGCGCATTCACGCTTGTCGGGAAACCCGACCGGGGTCGCACCGCTGAGAGTATCGGAGGGCGAAAATAGGGTTTCCATGATGAAAATTACATATACATATTGGAAAGAAGCGGATGGGATGTTCTTGGGCTATTTGAATGAATTTCCAGATCATTGGACACAAGGGGTTGATCTAGAAGAATTAAAAGATAATTTAGCTGTACTCTATAGAACATTTACTAGTGAAGAAATTCCCGGAATTAAGAGAGTCGCAGAACTTGAGGTTGCATGAAAAGACGCGATTTAATTGCCTACTTATAAAAATCCGGTTGCTATTTGATTCGACATGGTGGGAAACACGATATTTACCATAACCCAAATAATGGACAAACGGAACCAATTCCAAGGCATCGAGAAATTAATGAGCGATTGGCTAAAAAGATTATCAAAAGCAAAACTCCAAGAAAATTAAATGCGAATAAAATAGCGCGAGCGGGTGGGAAGGGTGATCTCTGTTGTCGGTTGGGTTGAGTGCGTACGCTCTTGTAGGGTGCGTTCGATTACACTAGATCTATCAAGACATTGTTACTATCGCTTTGGTAGAGCTAATCTAATAAAAACGACAGTGGACGACTCATATTCTGAGCAAAGCCAAGGAGACCGCCATCGCGGTATTCGTAGAGTAATTTCCCCTGTGAATCGAATAAGAAGGTTCCCCCTCGCTGGGTCAGATAAGCCCCATTGGGTACATAAGTATTCCAGTGGCTTAAAACCTCTGTCATATTCCGCAGCCGCAGGGTTGCCAATTCAAAGGGTCTTTGAAAACCTTTGCCACCAGCCAGCCTGAAGAATGACCCCTTGATAGGGGGAAGTGGTATACCTCGCACAACCTCCTCATCATCGAGCAACTGCGGAGCCTGACTATCGCCCCAATAGCCTCGAAATACTTCAGCTAGAGTGCCAGGACTACCAATACCCGCACACATCAGCAGCAGATTCAAGTAGGCATTTAGGGTTATTGAGAGCCCTGGTAGCTTGAGCGATAGTCCTGGATAAAGATTAAGCTGGTGGTGCAGCTGTGCATTGGGACAGACAAACAGCCAATCCCCAGAAAACCCCGTATAGTTGCAGAATCGCTTACCAAAAATTTTGGGTTTAAAGCCCCGTCCTTATAGGACGGCTTTCTTTTTAAGTTAAAACTTGACAGTTTTCGCACTGCGTGTTATTATAAAAGCATAAACAAAAAATAAAAAACTAGATAAATACTATCTAATGATAAGTAGACAACGTAAAAAATATGTATCAGATACATATTGCGTAATTTGGTCTAACGACTTAAACGTCTATGAAAAAAATTAGATTAAAAAAGTATCTATCTATATATAAAAAAAAGGTACGGTGGGGCACACCGAAACCTAGGTTATAAACCAAATACGCTTGTGGAGAGGCGACCTCTATTTTTCCTGGCTCCGGCCTGGTTAAACAAGTAACCCCATTGAAGCAAGAATCCCCGTCCTTCCAGGGCGGGGAGTGTCAACAGAATCGCGATTGCCAATACCAACAGCTCGTATTACTATACCCTCGCCCTGTAACCTTTTTGCTTCCCGTTGCAGCCACCAAGCGTATTCGAGACTGTCGAAATCTCCAAGTTGGGGCCAGACAAGTACCAGCTGGCGGGTGGCTGACTCACAACCGCTCAGAAGTGGCAGGATGACTCCATCACTTACCCGCTGGCACTGGGTCTGATTTAAGATTGTGTAAGGATTCATGTTCAACCGGTTGTTTTAAGGGGAATGTGGTATTAAAAGTAAAGCACGCTTCGACATTGGTTTGAGCTTTGCGATGAAGCGTTCGCGTAGCGTGGCCTACGGCCTCAGCTTCCGCGCTTATGCGATCGCTTCTTCTATAATTTGTTGAATTGCTGCTAAATCAGGAGGCTGTTGGTGGCTCTCCATTCCCAGCCAAAGCAGATACTCAATATTACCACCAGGTCTACTCAAATTGCTGCCTCAATTAAAGGTATTTATCTGCCTTGATCGTAAATTCGGGACTTACTTCAAAGTACCATCGAGTTGAGCCTGGTACGATCGCCGATCAACTGAATGAGTGAGCGAACCATAACGGATCTTATTTCGTGCTTAAAGGGTATATGTGAGCGAACGGGCTTTGAATATAATGGACATTGGGTATCAAGGGAATAGATAGCTATCCACCAGGGATAGGAGGTTTAATATGGTGTCAGCACCTACTGAAGAACCAGCAATCATTCGGACAGAGCGGGGATTGACAATCGCAGGTACACGCATCACTCTTTACGACGTGATGGATTACCTGAAGGCTCAGTATCCACAACAGTTGATCTGTGAAAAACTAAGTCTTAATAATCATCAGATTCGTTCAGCGCTAGCCTACATTGAAACTCATCATGTTGAGTTTGAAGCGGAATACCAAGAATGTCTCCAAACAGCAAAGGAAATTCGGCAATATTGGGAAGAGCGAAATCGAGAACGATTTGCCAAGATCGCAGCAATGCCTCCGAAGCCAGGTCAGGAAGCCCTCCGTGCAAAACTCCAAGCATGGAAAGCGCGAATTGAAGCCCAGGCATAGCCATGAACTTTCTGATTGACTACAATTTAACTGGCGATGCTGTTCTATTTTGGGGAACACTATCGGCTGAAGGATGGCTGGAACTATTACCTATTCGCTTCTTTACATTTCAGGACGCTGACTTGCCAATGGATAGTAGCGATCGCGCTGTTTGGCACTTTGCTCAGAGCAACCAAATGATCCTGATTACCGCTAACCGAAATATGATAGGAGTTGACTCTCTAGAGCAAACAATTCGTGAGGACAATACACCAACTTCGTTACCAATTCTGACAATTGGTAACCCAGATCGACTTGACGAAAGTAGTTATCGGCAAAAATGCGCTACCCGATTGATTGAAGGCAACCCAACACCTCAGAACTTTGACCCATGATGTCCTGGAAGGCAAAAATTTACCTGATGATGTCGAAGTAACAGTTTCTCATGCCAGCATTAGCTAAAACCTTAGTGACTAAACTTTCTGAATCGGTCTTTGCTAAAATTTGGGATAATCCTGAAGATGCCGAGTATGATAACCTATAATTATCACTTATAATTTTGGTGATATTATTCAGTTATACGTGCTGTTTTACTTAACCGGAAAGAAGCGATTGATTAGTACAACAAAATTTGGTAATAACGGAGAAGTTAACTCATCCTGATCAAATAAGGTAGCAACTAGAGTTAATTTTACCTTGTCTCGGCGATATACCTCTACTTGCTTACGAAAACGATCGACAATCCAATATTCTTTTACTCCTTGAATTGAATATAATTTGACTTTCACTTCCCGGTCGCGTTTTTCATTTTCTTTACCAAAAGAAATTACTTCCACCACTAATTCTGGTGCTGCGGTAAGATGTCCAGCTTCATCTTCTATTTGAGCTAATCTTTCTTGGCTTACCCACACTACATCAGGAATCACATTATCGGCATCTGAGAAGATAATTCCGGGAGTAATAATAGTTTCACCATTACCTGTTGATTCTGACCAATTATTCAAATAACTAAAAATTCTGCCACAAACTTGTTGATGTCGTCGGTGAGGCGTTCGAGTCACAAATAATTCTCCTTCAATTATTTCGTATATTGTCCCTTCAGAGTGAGGCAATAGTTCTAAATCATCGATTATCCAACTGACTCGATCAATCGTTTCAGTCATACCAATTCTCCTAATTTAATATGTATTAATTTTATCAAAATGCAGATAAGCTAATATCATGTCGGGATAATTACCCTTAATAAAAATCTCCGCCATCTCCCCATCTCCCCACACTTCCCACCCTCCCCACACTTCCCACCCTCCCCACACTTCCCACCCTCCCTCTAATTATGGGTATTCAACCTGACTTGATATAATCCCTCATCCTGAGGGGGAGGGTGTTGCGCCACCCTTAAGTCATTCATCACCTCATTCACCCCCTTAATCGCCTTCCGCACTTGACAACGTGTCGGTATGGTGGGGTTCATAGCTCGAACTGTTCTGGATCTATGCCCTTTGCTTTTAATTGCGATCGCAAGGCTTGCAACGAAGCTTCTGCCTGTTCTGCCCGTTGTGATGCCTGTTGTTTTTCCAGCCTTTCGAGCTCTAAAGCTTCCTCCGCTTGCTCTAAAGCTTCTTCCGCTTGCTCTGCCCGTTGGCGTTCCTGTTCTTTTGCCAGCCTTTCGAGCTCTGCTTGTTGTTGAGCGAGATCTTTGAGCTCAATAATTTCCAAATAAGTAGCAAAACGTTCACCATTGGGATAATACAGCACCAATTGAGATGCTACTAACTCAAACCTAATTCCTAAACGGGGACTAACCCAACCTGGCATCTGGGGGATGGGTTCTAGTTTTTCGGCTGAACGCAACCAGCCTTTTAGTTTTGTCCGATTTGGATCATACAGATAGTACTCTTCTACTCCATGGGTCTGGTAAAACTTGAGTTTATCCTCTTCTAATTCCTTGATGGTGTTCGTTTCTGATGCTATTTCAAAGGTCACCTGGGGATTAAGGTTATCTTCAACCCAGGTTTTGTAGGAACGCCGATGCCCTTTGGGTCTACCTACAACCACCATCACATCGGGGGCTTGGTTGATTTTAGGTTGTCCTTGTTCTGGATACCACAACAAATCCCCAGCGACGAACACATTCGGGTCATCCTTGAATAGGGCTTCCAGGCCATACTTAATCGTGGTAATTAGTTCAAATTGAAGGGTATTGTCCGCCAAGGGTTTGCCATCACTTTCGGGATAGAAGATGTTATCGGTAGTGGGCGGTCGCTGCTGAACCATAAGGAAAAACCATTACCAGAGCTGATCAGCCTATTTTATCTTATACTCAGATCTTGAACCAAGTTTAAAATTTATCTGTAAAGGTAGGGAACTTCGGATCAGTAAACAGGTAAAAAAACCTGTATACCTCATTACTATGAGAAATGCTATATTAACCCGAAATGACGTTATTTATTGAGAGCATTAATTGCCAATATAGCTGTTGCAAAAGCCATTTTTAGCCTAGGTAATCTGCGGGATTCAGACCACTTTTGCAAAACGTCTAATCAGGGCATCTTCATTCAGGACTGGATGTTATTGCGTGCTTTCTGCTTAATATCAGGAAAAGTGCTGGGGGAGAATTCACCCCATTCAGCCGCTTCTATTCTCGGCTTGAGAAAGGCAGACAGTTGAGCGAGGGCTTCTTCGGAGCTTAGTTCTGGGTTGATGGGCACATCAGGCAGAGAGCGTTCAAGCACATATTCCTTAATCGTTTTGCCGCTCAGGGCTGCGTTCGCGAAGCGGTTCTAAAGGAACATCGCTTTGAGCTTCTGATGCTGTTCTGGGGTAACCAATCCCCACGGCGCTTATGCCGGGGGCTTTTAGTAGCCCTGTACAATATCTGTTAGAGAACAGGATAAGTACGAACCTCCGGGCAGGGTTACACTCTGCCCCAGCATTTTAATCATCATAGAACCATTGAAATCAGCATCTCCAATCCATCCACAAGCACTACACTTGTAGCGTTTTCGGGACCTATAAGACTTGCCTTTTACTGGATGGATATGCAGGCACTTGTGGCACGTTTGAGAGGTATAGCGAGGATTGACGAAGATGACTTCTACCCCAGCTTCTAAAGCCTTGTACCGTATAAATTCTCTAAGCTGATAAAAAGCCCAACTGTTAGACCTTCTTTTTTCGGTCTTAGACCTTGGCTGTAGGTTCGTCCTCTCTCTGATACCTGTCAAATCCTCCAGAGCGATAACTGCTCCTTGAGACTTTGCTGATTCAACAATAGCCTTGCTTACATTATGGTTAACCCAAGTCTGAAAACGTCTTTCTTTGCCTGATAGCCGTTTCTGAAGTTGGCGACATCTGCGTCTACTACTTCTTGTGCCCTTCGAGGCTTTCTGTTGAATTTGTCTTCTTACTCTGGCAAATTTGTCTCTAGTTTCCGTTACTTGCTTGCCAGAAAAACTCAGGTTTTCACTAGTAACAGCGATCTCCGTGCGCCCTAAGTCTACTCCAATAACCTTTTCTCTTTTTTGAGGTAATGGAGCTTTTTCCTTAACTTGGATATGAACATAATACTGACCATCACGATGCTTGCATAGTTGAGCGGAGGTAGGTTGCTTGCCTTTGAGTTTGCCAATTTGGTAGTTACCAATCTGCAAGGTAAATCTCTCTCTGCCACCTACTAAAGTTAAGCTAACAGTTTGATCTTTTTCTCTGTAACTGAAAATTCTGGCATCATAATCAGCACTAGTAGGACTGAAATTTGATACAGGCTTGTTTTTATGTTTAGCTGTTTTTCTGTTTGCAGCCACACGTCCACAAACTCTTACCGCTAAATTAGCGCTTAAGTTATAGGTTTCCCTGATGTATTTGTAAACCTGAGCCTGTATCGTGTTTTTGCTGGTTATGGAGGATTTTACGACAGCATTGGTATAGTTGCAAGCATCCGCAAACCCCTTAAATGTGGCCTCAATCTTGTCGGCTTGCTGGGGTGTCGGTTGAATCTTGCAAACTATTGTTAATACTGTGGTTTCCATCTCCATAAATTCACATGTGAGTATCTATTGCTATTATACATCAAGATTTTGGATATTCCGGAAGATTTCGCCGCCAACCTCGGGCTTTGTCCGACGCTACGCGAACAAGGGTATTGAACCCATTGACCTGCTTGTCACGCTGCGCGAACGGCTGGCTGCGGGGGATTATCCCTCCCTATGCCTAAAGGCAAGGGAGGGATAATCCCCCAGACCCCCTATTTTTGGTGATCTCAATCGAAAGCCTAGGCATGGGAAATCCCTATGTTGTTCTTGAACAACATTTCTGGAATAACAACTTTTGTTGCTTTTACGCAGTCGGGAACAGCGGATCTGGGAACAGGGGATCTCGGAACAGGGCAAAGTGGACAAGAATTGACCCAAAGCCATACAGCGTGGTCTTGGGGGTTCCCCCCACGGGAGTTTAGTTTATCCGAAGACCTTGCTGCATCACTACTCTGTTCTCCCTACTCCCTACTCCATGCTGCCCTCAAGGTAATCCCGGTAAGAGTAGTTATCGACACTAAGAGCCTAACACTA
>NZ_JAAHHE010000129.1:0-18125 GCF_010692525.1 Moorena sp. SIO3B2 | reverse complement strand
TAAGCAATTTTTCCAGCACCTTTTCCGCTCTTGAGATTCCCTTCTATTTGTTGTTAGGGGTGTTGGCTGGATTGCTAGCAGCTTTGTTTAATCAGGGAATTCTGTCCAGTCTGAACTTTTACGACCGCCTCAAGCTCAGCTTACCATTGCGGATTGGTATAGCTGGGATGCTGGGTGGGTGTATTGTAGCACTGCTACCGGATCAGTTCCATAACAACAGTGGTTTGCGGGAGTTGTTGCTCAGTGGTAATGTCGGCTGGGAATTTACCACTCTCGCTTTTGTGGTCTATTTCTTACTAACCATAATTGCCTATGGTTCTGGAGCACCAGGGGGGTTGTTTCATCCCTCCCTAGTATTGGGTTCCGCATTAGGCTATTTAGTGGGCATCGGTGAGTATCAACTGCTCGGATTAGGTTCTCCGATTACCTACGCCTTGGCAGGGATGGGAGCATTTTTTAGTGCCGTTTCCAAGGTACCGATCACAGCCATTGTGATCGTGTTTGAGATGACAACGGACTTTAATCTAGTCCTACCGTTAATGATCACCTGTGTGGTTTCCTACCTAGTTGCCGATCAATTAGCTAAAGGGTCTCTCTATCAACGTTTGTTGGAGAGGAAAGGCTACAGTTTGCCTCAAGTAAAGGTAGAGAAAAGTACCTTAGCTGGTTTGAAAGCATCTGACATTATGCAGCGCCGGGTAGAAACCCTAGGGAGTCAGATGACTTTAGATCAAGCCATTCAGACCTTTAGTAACTCTAGTCATCGCGGCTTTCCAGTCGTTGCTCAAGGGAAATTGGTGGGGATCATTACTCAAGAAGATATGGCCAAAAACCGAGACCGACTGCCTGGAAACACCCCTATAAAGGAGATGATGACTCCACAACCGATAACAGTTAGACACAATGACACCTTAAGCCACGTTCTCTACATTCTTAATCGTTATCAACTTAATCGGTTACCTGTTCTAGAAAACAAAAAGTTAGTTGGAATCATTACCTTTAGTGATATTATTCGTGCCGAAGCTAACCAACTTAGTGGGGAAAAAGAGCAGCTAGGACCGAGTCCTGATCCCTCCTATGGCGTCTATTATACTCGCGCTCCAGCTACCGGCAGTGGACGGATGTTGGTTCCCTTAGCTAATCCCCAATCAGCACCAGTATTGTTGGAAATAGCTACTGCTATTGGCCAGGTACACGACTATGAACTTGAGTGTTTGCAGGTAATACCTATTTCCCGGAGCAATAGTCCTGCTCAGACAGCAGTTGATACTACTAAAAGTCGCAGATTGCTAAGGCAAGCGGAAAGGCTAGGGCGACGGTGGGAAATGCCAGTTCACACCCAAATCCGGATATCCCACGATACCGCTCAAGCAATTCTAGAAACTATTAAACAACGACATATTAATCTGATTTTGATGGGATGGAAAGGAGCACCATCTAATAGTCCTAATCAGATTTTTGGGAATATCATCGATACCTTGATTCGACAAGCTCCCTGTGATTTAGTATTGCTGAAATTACCCCAAGGCAAGGAAGTAGTAGATGATGTTAAATCTGCTAAGTACGGTTCACTAGCTAAGACCTGGAAGCGTTGGTTAATCCCCATTGCTGGTGGACCGAATTCTAGCCGTGCCCTACAATTAATCCCGATACTAGCAACCCTTGCTAAAGCAGAGCAAATCGTAGTAACTCAGGTTTTTAACCCTCAAGCTGGGGAACCTGTAATGACTAGCTTGGAAAAAGCTACCTATTTCCTCAAACAGCAACTCAAAGGTATGTGTGATGTGGTATCAATTCCGATCCGTTCCTATTCTGTTTCTGATGCTTTGATTCGTTTAGCCAAGGCTCAAAAGTATGATGTAGTCGTGATCGGAGCTAGTCGAGAGGGATTATTGGAGCAGGCGATCCATGGCAATATTCCAGAAGCGATCGCACGGGGTGTTGATAGTACTGTGATTTTGGTTAGGGAAGCACTTCATTAATTAGGGAATCGGGAGTCGGGAATCGGGAATCGGGAATCGGGGTAAGCATTCAGCTGTCAGCTTATGTGCTACGCACACGCTACGCGAACAGCTTATGTGCTACGCACACGCTACGCGAACAGCTTATGTGCTACGCACACGCTACGCGAACAGCTATCAGCTTTTATTTATCAGCTATCAGCTAAAGGCTGACCGCTGACAGCTGACCACTGACCGCTAATAACTGACATTTTATAATTCTATCTTCATTCTAAATTCTTTTGAGCAAACTTCCGCAGTTTAGGATCGGGGTCATGCTTTGCTCTATCCTGCAATAAAGACCTGCTTTGGGAATGGTTAGGATAGTATTTGAGAATGGCTTTAAGGGCTACTTGTCTAGGATTTTCATGCCACTTTTCCTTACGCTCAAAGGGGTCATTGACAGTGCGATCGCATAAAAATTCCCATAACCAAGGCTGATCGTGCCAAACTTCAGCTAACTGTTCAATTGCTTTACCTCGCACCGACGAATTTTTATCAGAGCGAGCCGATTTTTTAAGTAGGGGCAAGGTATCTCGGTGGTCTTTGTAACCTTGAGCTAACTGTTTAATTGCTGTAATTCGCACCGACAAATCAGTATCAGAGCGAGCCGAGGCTTGAAGTAGGGGTAAAGCATCTGGGTGGTTAGGATAATATTTGAGGATAGCCTTAAGGGCTACTTGTCGAGGATTATCTATGTCTATTGGGAAAAAGAACACATCTTTTTTCTCATGCTCAAAGGGGTCATGGAGAGTGCGATCGCATAAAAATTCAAATAACCAAGGCTGATTGGCCGTAGGCCACGCTTCGCGATCGTGCCAACCTTGAACTAACTGTTCAATTGCTGTACTTCGCACCCACCAATGCTGATCAGAGCGAGCCAATTCTTGAAGTATGGCTAAGGTATTTATGTGGTATTTGTAACCTTGAGCTAACTGTTCTATTGCTATAACTCGCACCAACGAATCTTTATCAGAGCGAGCCCATTCTTGAAGTAGGGCTAAGGTATCTGGATGGTCTTTGTAACTTTGAGCTAACTGTTCAATTGCTGTACGTCGCACCAACGAATCTTTATCAGAGCGAGCCCATTCTTGAAGTAGGGCTAAGGTATCTCGATGGTCTTTATAACCTTTAGCTAACTGTTCTATTGCTGTAAATCGCACCCACGAATCTTTATCAGAGCGAGCCCATTGTTGAAGTTGGGGTAAGGTATCTCGATGGTCTTGCCAATGGGTTGCTACTGCTACCACAGGTTGAATGCGAAGATCATATACTAACCTTACCTCATTTTCATACTTCATATAATCAGAATTTAGATCATAATGAATTAAGTCTTTGACGCGATTCAGTAATTCACTATCCGTTGATTTAATTTCATAGCGATTCCTAACCTCAGACAAACAATCCGCCGCCAGAAATAAATTATTAAACTTATCCCCTTCTCCATCTTGTGCCATCAAATACTCAATAATTTCTCCACCTTTATTAGAATCAATCCTTCCCACAATCAACCTCAGCACTTCATGCCACGATTCATCCCGCCAGTGTTTACCAAATACCTCGGTTTTTAACTGTTCTAGGGAAATCTCCTGTTTTTTCTCAAATTTCCTGACAAATTCCCAAGCACAGAAATATTCCAAAAATGTCCGATGCACAAAAGCGTAATAATCGGCTCCCATGAAACACAAGATAAAATTGCGGGTGCGCAACTGATTAATCATTACCTTAGCCACGTCTCTGGGATTAGTAACCTCTCGCAGTTTCAGCTCCTCTTTGATAATTGTTTCTAAATCTTCGCCACTAATCAGATTTCCCGCTAATCCTGCTTGATTGCCCTGCATAAAATATGCTACTTTTCCCAGCATCTGTTGTTTATCTTTATAATCAATAGTCTTGGGATCAACACGATTATCTTCTAGTAATAATCGTTCCACATCCCATTGATGGAGCAGTAATCGAGAGGATTGGTTATAAAGTTCAGAACGGTCACGAGGCAATTCTTGATTGCGATTCAGAATTGCCATCATGGTTAGTAATAGGGGATTTACCGCCAGTTGTCGAATCGGGGAAGATGTCTCAATGGCTTTTTGTAAGCGCTCCCTTTTCCTAACTTTATCGGCTTGATCAGTATCACTAAAGGTTAGATTATGCCAGTCCTCGATAAATGTTTGAATTTGTTGCGACTCCAAGTCTTGGAGCATGACATGACGAAATTCAGCATCCCGTAGCCGTTGGGGTTTATAACCAATTACCCGAGATGTCAGAATTACTCTTACTTTAGGATACTTATTCGTAAAGCGATGAATATCAGTAATTACATCTTCTCGTTTCCCTGGCTCAAACACTTCATCCAAGCCATCAAACATCACTAATGCCTTACCATCGTTTAACTGCTGATCAAGGTGATGTTGATTCAGATGACATATCGCTCCACTGCTTTGATGGCAGAATTCCAAGAAATCCTTACACTGTCCACTATCCCGATTCCGGATATAGGTGCGTAATTCAATTAGTAAGGGAATCCGTAGAGAAGGTTCAGTAGTTATATCGGTTCTTGCCCAATCCAATGCTAAATATTGCAGCAACGTAGATTTACCAGAGCCTGGGTCTCCTAAAACCACCAAATACCGATAGTCTTGAGAGTCCTTAATTACATCCAATATTGATTTTATCGGCTGTTGATAGTAACGCTTTTTAGCTCGTTGCAACTCTTCTTGGTCAATTTCCTTGTCTAGTTGACCACTCTCGCGCAGTTTTTGATAATAATCCTTAGGCTGTTCATGAATCGCCTCTGGCATCAAGTCATGAACCTCTCGCACATTTTGGGGGATAAATATATTCCAGAGTTTTAGTTCGTTATAAGCACAGCCACTAGTATCTAAACTATCCAATTTGAGATTACCGTAGCTCTCTAGGAGTGCTTCCTGATATTCCCTTAAGTCAAAATCTGGGATAATTCCTGGTTTAGTGTTTTCTGCGATCGCTTCCAAAGTTTGGGAATCTCGGATAGGCCGTAATTCATCGGATTCCCGAATAATCGTTTTTACTTCCTTGACATACCGTTTACCAATATAGTGCCAATCAAATCCTTCCGGTAATTCTAATAAGTTAAGCTCAATCCAAGTCTGGGCTAAGGTATCGGTATCTATTCGTTTACAGCCATACTTGAAGGCACTACCCAGGATAGCTTTAATGGATTGATGTTTAATATACTGCTTGAGGGGTTTAGTATACTGTTTTACGTCTTGCTTAGATAAATCCGCATCTTCCAATTCTTCTTCCACTAAAGCCACAAATTCTTTTAAGGCTTTACCCAAGAGTTTTTTCTGGATATTTTGATCCGATAGTCCAGTATAGTCTTTGATAGACTCTTTGAAAAACTCTTTAGTGTAGTCTTCTAGAGCTTCTTTCGCCAAAGGACCAATTACTTCCTTGGCCAGATAGCCACCGGCACTAGAAATTCCCCAAACTGCTAACCAATCCAGCATGATGTTGGTAGTTGTTTTTCGGTTTATTTATCATTATATACGAAAGGCAATCAGTTTGACCTGATAGTGCGTTACGGGACGGACTTTCTCAACACTGGCTAAGGATAACATGAGGGCGAGCCTGGTGCATCTCAATGCATGCTATTTGACGCGGTGGTGCGTTACGGGCAACAACCTAACACTTGCTATGGCTTGCGTCTTGGCGAGCCCGTCCCTAACACACCCTACGCCTTAATTCTAAATTCTAAATTCTAAATTCTTCATTCTTCATTCTTCATTCTAAATTCTAAATTCTAAATTCTAAATTCTACATTCTACATTCTAAATTCTAAATTCTACATTCTAAATTCTTCATGCTAAATTCTCCTTAGCAAACTTCCGCAGTTCAGGATCGGAGTCATGCTCTGCTCTATCCTGTAATAAGGATCGGGTTTGGGAATGGTTAGGATAATATTTGAGGATGGCATTAAGGGCTGCTTGTCGAGGATTGTTTTCTAGTCCATAGACAATCACGTTTTTCTTATCCTTATTAGGATCATAGGGGTCATGGAGAATGCGATCGCATAAAAATTCAAATAACCAAGGCTGATTGGCCGTAGGCCACGCTACGCGATCGTGCCAACCTTGAGCTAACAGTTCAATTGCTCTACCTCGCACATCCGAATCAGTATCAGAGCGAGCCGATTCTTGAAGTAGGGCTAAGGTATCTCGGTGGTCTTGGTAACGTTTAGCTAACTGTTTAATTGCTGTAACTCGCACATCCGAATCAGTATCAGAGCGAGCCGATTCTTGAAGTAGGGCCAAGGTATCTCGGTGGTCTTGGTAACGTTTAGCTAACTGTTCAATTGCTGTACATCGCACCTGCCAATCAGTATCAGAGCGAGCCCATTGTTGAAGTAGGGCTATGGTATCTCGGTGGTCTTTGTAACCTTTAGCTAACTGTTCAATTGCTCTAACTCGCACACTCGAATCAGTATTATAGCGAGCCCATTGTTGAAGTAGGGCTATGGTATCTCGGTGGTCTTTGTAACCTTTAGCTAACTGTTCAATTGCTGTAACTCGTACCCACGAATCAGTATCACAGCGAGCCCATTGTTGAAGTAGGGCTATGGTATCTCGGTGGTCTTTGTAACCTTTAGCTAACTGTTCAATTGCTGTAATTCTTACCCACGAATCAGTATCAGAGCGAGCCAATTCTTGAAGTATGGCTATGGTATCTCGCTGGTCTTTGTAACTTTTAGCTAACTGTTCAATTGCTTTACATCGAACATCCGAATCAGTATCACAGCGAGCCAATTCTTGAAGTAGGGCTAAGGTATCTCGGTGGTCTTTGTAACCTTGAGCTAACTGTTCAATTGCTCTAACTCGCACCTGCCAATCTTGATCACAGCGAGCCGATTGTTTAAGTATGGCTAAGGTATCTCGGTGGTCTTTGTAACCTTTAGCTAACTGTTCAATTGCTGTACCTCGCACCCACGAATCAGTATTATAGCGAGCCAATTCTTGAAGTATGTCTAAGGTATCTAGGTGGTCTTTGTAAGCTTGAACTAACTGTTCAATTGCTCTAACTCGCACCTCCGAATCAGTATCACAGCGAGCCGATTGTTCAAGTAGTGCTAAGGTATATTGGTGGTCTTTGTAACCTTGAGCTAACTGTTCAATTGCTGTAATTCGCACCTCCGAATCAGTATCAGAGCGAGCCGATTGTTTAAGTAGGGCTAAGGTATCTCGGTGGTCTTTGTAACCTTTAGCTAACTGTTCAATTGCTCTACATCGCACCCACAAATCCGTATCAGAGCGAGCCAATTCTTGAAGTATGGCTAAGGTATCTCGGTGGTCTTTGTAACCTTTAGCTAACTGTTCAATTGCTGTAGCTCGCACCCACAAATCCGTATCAGAGCGAGCCAATTTTTTAAGTAGGGCTAAGGTATCTCGGTGGTCTTTGTAACCTTGAACTAACTGTTCAATTGCTCTAACTCGCACATACCTATCAGCATCCGAGCGAGCCAATTTTTTAAGTAGGGCTAAGGTATCTCGGTGGTCTTGCCAATGGGTGGCTACTGCTACAACAGCTTTAGTGCGAATATCACGGACTAAGTTGGCCTCATCTCCATACTTGTTATCAGTAGAATTTAGATCATAATGAATTAAGTCTTTGACGCGATTCAGTAATCCAATATTCGTTGATTTAATCTCATACCGATTCCTAACCTCAGATAAACAATCCCCTGCCAGAAATAAATTATTAAAATCATCCTCTACTCCACCTTGTTCCATCAAATACTCAATAATCTCTCCAGCTTTGGTAGAATCAACCATGCCCACAATCAACTGGAGCGCTTCATGCCAATATTCATCCCGCCAGTGCTTACCAAATACCTCAGTTTTCAACTGTGCTAGGGAAATCTCCTGCTTTTTCTCAAATTTCCTGACCAATTCCCGAGCACAGAAATAGTTCAAAAATGTCCGATGCACAAAAGCGTAGTAATTGGCTCCCATTGAACAGAAGATAAAATTGCGGGTACACAACTGATTAATCATTACCTTAGCAACAGCTTTAGGATTAGTAACCTCCCGTAATTTCAGCTCCTCTTTGATAATTCTTTCTAAATCTTCCCCACTAATCAGATTTCCCGCTAATCCCCCTTGATTACCCTGCATGAAATCTGCCACTTTTCCCAATATCTGTTGCTTATCTTGATAATCAATAGTCTTCGGATCAACACGATTATCTTCTAGTAATGCTAGTTCCACATCCCATTGATGGAGCAGTAACCGAGAAGATTGGTTATAGAGTTCAGAGCGGTCACGAGGCAATTCTTGATTGCGGTTCAGGATTGCCATCATGGTTAGTAATAGGGGATTTTGCGCCAGTTCTCGAATCCGAGAGGATGTCTTTATTGCTTTTTGTAAGCGCTCCTGTTTCCTAACTTTATCGACTTGATCAGTAAAGGTTAACTCATGCCACTGCTGGATAAACGTTTGAATTTGTTCCGACTCCAAGTCTTGGAGCATTACATGACGAAAATCAGCATCCCGTAGCCGTTGAGGTTTATAACCAATTACCCGAGATGTCACAATTACTCTTACCTTAGGATAATTATTCGTAAAGCGATGAATATCAGTAATTATATCCTCTCGTTTCCCTGGCTCAAACACTTCATCCAAGCCATCAAACATCACTAAGACAATACCCGCCTTTAACTTATCATCAAGTTTATTTTGATTGAGATGACATATCGTTCCACTACTTTGATGGCAGAATTCCAAGAAATTCTGACACTGTCCACTATCGCGATTCCGGATATAAGTGGGTAAGTCAATCAGTAACGGAATCCGTAGAGAACTTTCAGTAGTTAGATCAGTTCTTGCCCACTCCAATGCTAAATATTGCAGCAAGGTAGATTTACCAGAGCCTGGGTCTCCTAAAACCACCAAATAGCGATAGCCTTGAGAGTCCTTAATTACATCCAATACGGATTTAATTGGCTGTTGATAATAATCCTTTCTAGCTCGTTGCAACTCCTTTTGGTCAATTTCGATATCTAATTCACCACTCTCTTGCAGTTTTTGATAATAATCCTTAGGCAGTTCATGAATCCCCTCCGGCATCAAGTCATGAACCTCTTGCACATTTTGGTGGATAAATATATTCCAGAGTTTTAGTTCATTATAAGCACAGCCACTAGTATCCAAACTATCCAATTTGAGATTACCATAGCTCTCTAGGAGTGCTTCCTGATATTTTTTTAATTCAAAATCTGGGGTAATTTCTGGTTTAGTGTTTTCTGCGATCGCTTCCAAGGTTTGGGAATTTCGAATAGGCCGTAACTGCTCTGATTCCCGAATAATATTTTTATTTTTTACTTTCTTATTGTTCTTTTTTTTTCCTTTCTTGAGATAGCTTTTACCAATATAGTACATAGTGCCAATCAAATCCTTCCGGTAATTCTAATAAGTCAAGCTCAATCTAAGTCTTCGCTAATATATCGGTATCTATTCCTTAACAGCCATACTTGAACGCACTGCCCAGGATAGCTTTAATGGATTTATGTTTAATATACTGCTTGAGAGGTTTACTATACGGTTTTAATTTTTGCTTAGATAAATCAGCATCTTCCAATTCTTCTTCCAATAAAGCCACGAATTATTTTAAGGCTTGACCAAAAATTTTTGGGTATTTTGATCCGATAGTCCAGTATACTCTTTGATAGACTCTTTGAAAAACTCTTTAGTGTAGTCTTCTAGAGCCTCTTTTGCCAAGGGACCAATCACCTCTTTGGCGAGATAGCCACCAGCACTAGAAATTCCCCAAACTGCTAACCAATCTAGCATGATATTGGTAGTTGTTTTTTGGTTTATCTATAATTATAAAGTAAAAGGAGTAGGGAGCGGTGCGACCCGTGGCGAATTTAATAATTAGATGCGGAAAGCGCACCGAGGGAGTCGGGAGCAGGAAAGTCCAATATAGCGTTTATGGGATGTATGAGGTACGCTTCTCAAGCTCAAAGTCCCTCTTTTATAAGGGAAACGGGGGTACGCTTTGGGAACAGGGAACAGGGAGCACAGCTGATGGCTGACAGCTGACAGCTGACAGCTGAGGGCTAAATGCTTACCGGCAGTTGCTAAGATCAAACTCATCAGTCGGAAAAATTGAGGTCATCTCATGTCACTTGCCAAACCCTCATTTAAAAAAGTTATTCTCCCTCATCCGGCTAAAGAAACCCTGCCCACCATGTATGATTTACCCAGTGAAGATCCCGAGGAGCCGGGTTTGCCTGACGAATTTCATCTTTGGCAACCACAACTGTGTAGTGAAACATTTCGCCCTCCCAATTATGACAGCGAAAGGGTGTTTGTGGCCAGTGACTTAAATTTATATTATGACCCCAACCATACCGCTTGGTACAAACGACCGGATTGGTTTGCGGTAGTAGGGATTTCCCGATTCTACCAGGGACGAGAGCTCAGAATGAGTTATGTGATCTGGCAAGAAGAAGTCAGACCAATTGTGGCGATAGAGTTTCTCTCTGCCAGCACCAGAGATCAAGACCTTGGTTACAGTGAACGAACGGGAGAACCACCAACGAAATGGGAAGTGTACGAGCAGATTTTAGCAATTCCCTACTATATCACCTTTGAGCGAGTCACCAACGAATTAAAAATCTTTCACTTAGATGGCGGCAGCTATCAACCCCAAACAATAGATAATTCCCAATTTTGGATCCCTGAGTTGCAATTGGGTTTAGGGCTATGGCTTGGGGAATATCGGGGATTGAATCGGTTGTGGCTACGTTGGTATGATCAAGATGGAAATTGGATTGCCACTAACGCAGAACGAACCGAACAAGAACGGCAACGAGCCGAACAAGAACGGCAACGAGCCGAACAAGAATACCAACGAGCTGAACAGGAACACCAACGAGCTGAACAGGAACACCAACGAGCTGAACAAGAACGTCAACAGAAGGAACTGGCTCAACAACGAGCTCAACAACTAGCAGAACGGTTACGACAGATGGGTATTAATCCCGATGAAATTTAACCCCTGTCTGAGTTTTTCTGTAAGCTATCAGCTATCAGCGTGTCGCGTATCAGCTATCAGCTAAAGGCTGACCACTGACGGCTGACCGGTCAAGGATTATTGGGGATGTGATCGATTTGGGCATAGCCACTGAAAACTAGCTTTTTACCCTGGGTCTCTAGACGATTGATGCGCATAGTAACACCATCAAGGTTGAAGCGGTCTAGATCCACCATATTGTTCAAGATCTCATCCAGGGCTACTGTCAAAGTTTGAGATATTTCTTGTAACGACTCTGGTATTTCATTAGCTTGAAACTGGGAGTCTTTAAACAAAATCCGCCGTCGCCGCTCTACTCCGATGGTAGATGTCATACTAATCGGTACTATGCCGTAATTCGGTAGATCAGCCTTAGCAAATAACCGTAGACCATTGTTCGGTTGCAGCTGCACTTGCACCTCAGTAAAGGAAACCGGAGCACCACCAGATAGTGCGGTTAAGGCTGGTGTAGAAAGGTTTTCCAGCCGCTTTCTTACTAGTTGTGCTTTAAAGGATTGGTTGATGTCAGCTTCAGTAAGAATAACTTGAGCGATCGCTTGAGTAGGTTGTTTCAGAGAAATCTTACCCTGAAGCACTGAGCTGAAATCCAGAGAGACAGCATCGGTTTCAAAGGACATCTCCTCTGTCCGGAATTCCCGACGAATCACTAAACCACGACCACTCATTTTGAAACTATCGATGCTACCTTGTAGCAACTTGCTAGAGGGATAGCAGCGCACAGACACATCTACCGATTCGCTTGTGGTAAACAGGTGGCGAATGGTCTTGCTGGCAACAGTATTGAGCAGCTGTTCACCCCAGTCAGTGCCAGAATTATTTGTACCGGTGAAGCCACCTAACATAACCATCTTGCATCCTGCGAGAGTTACTTCTACATTTGTAACAAAATGTGAAGAACTCAGCAATCGATCCTAGGGATTAAGGTTATTTGGTTATTCCCCATTGACATCCAGTGTAGCGTAAGTTAATCGGTTGTTCACCTTTAGTGTCCAGTGCAGGGTAGGTTATTTGGTTGGTTATCGGTTAATCAGCTGTAGTATATCAAATGTAGTATCTCAAACTGGTTAGCTCCAGAGGTCTCGGTTGTAGGGCTTTAGTTGTAGACCTAAAGGGGTCAAAAGCCAGTCTCAACCTTTATAGCATTTGTCATAGTTATCAAGTACATTCAATTTTCTTATCCAATCTTGATGGACTCGCTCATGGAGGGGAAGCCATCATGAAGGCGCTGGCTCCCCAATGGCTGGGCTGCTCCCTACTCTCTACTCCCTGCTCCCTATTCCCTAACAACCAGAGCCTAAGTACCTGACCCAATTGAGAACTACTTTATAATCCTTCACCTAATTGTTTACTTTCGTAAAATGTAGCTTAATATAATTAAGGCTTTATAATACTTGTAAAAGTTAGTCAAGAACAAAAATTAACCTAAAGTTGCGGTCTGTAACGTAATTAATGGGATTTTTGGGATGAGTATCACCGATTCTCATTTACCGATTACCCCTTACTAAACTCAGTTACAGCAAAGACTCCAGGTCAATACAGCAACCAGAGCTTTTTTTGTTCTCCTACTTTGTAAGCACCCCGCTCGCCCATAGACGAGGCAATAACACCAATAGTTAATCCCACATCTCCGCCAGCGGGTAGGACCAACGGGCTAATCTTGCCCGAATAGCTAAAAAACTCGGTTAAAAACTTCTAGGTATACGATTATTATGAGCGATAGCACTGTGAGCGATAGCACTGTGAGCGATAGCACTGCAATCAATGAAAACACTACCGCAGTTCAGCTAGCAGAAGCTCCAGCACAGGAAACCTCTGCCCTGGATACACTTCCCCCTTTACCTGGAAACCGTCCCATTGCTCCTAGTGAGCTTCATATTAGTGAAACACACAGCATAATGGGACATCGACCAATTGATGCCAGTAATCTCCAGGTATTAGAAACGATGTCTGTAATGGGAGAGCGCCCCATCACTTCTAGCAACATTGAGGTACTCGGTATCATGAAGGTGTCTGGGGAGAGACCAATTGCTGCTAGTAGTCTTCATCTTGACGAAATAGAGTACATCATGGGCAAGCGTCCCATCGCCCCAAATGATATTGATGCTGATCCACAGCTGATGGGTTATTTAGATTAAATTCAATCACCTGTTGATTTAGCGTCCGCTCCCACAACTGTTTTTTCCACGAACCACCCCTGTTTCAAAACAGGGGAATTTTGTGATTAGCTATTACTCAAGCCATTAGTCATTAGTAATTAGTAACGTAAGCCATAGATTAACCTTAAACCTTAAACCTTAAACCTTAAACCTTAAACCTTCAACCTTCAACATATCAAGGTGTTCTAAAAAATACTGACGATATAAATTACAACAGAGTGTGACTTGATTTCTCTGAACACTCACCAAACCCATACTCTGTAACTTATAGATACTGATTGGATCTAGTTCAACTCCCCTATCTGCTATAACCACCTGTTTAAGAGTAGTAGCTAAATCAGGATTTGCCCTGAGTACACTCAAGTGTTGCCGCAAATAGTCACTATAAATTCCCGTAGCAGTAGCTGCTTCAGCGAGTAATTGTTCTAGGCTAATGTTATGATAAGCCAAATGATAGAGAGCAAGCTGCACTAATCCCGGATGTCCTCCCACCATAGCCATCAGTTTCTCAGCAGCTTCACTATTTGACCAATGTAATCTATAAAGCTGCGCTAACTGCTGGATTTGCTGTTTGTTAAACTCGGGTAACTTAATCGGTAATCCCACATTAAACGGAGATTGGGAAGTTTCCAGAGCAACATAAATTTCTGTCGAGTAAACCACAATCACCCGCAGCTTTCGCCACACCGGTAGTTGTTTAGCTTCCTCATGCCAAGAGCGCAATAAGGGCAAAAAATCTTTAGCAGTTTGGGCATGCTCAAACAGGTGATGAACTTGATCCATTGCCAAAACGAGGGGATGGTGTATTTTTTCTAGGATATGTTCTTGTAAGTAACTCATACAGCTGACCTTACTGCCTAGGTCTTTATCCCAATAGTCATCCAGTTGGTGGGGAAGCTGGAGTTGGTAACTGACGTTAACACATAACCAGCGCAATAGCCGGTCTAAATTACTTAAAATGGCGGTTTCGGCTTGGTCAAAATTGAGGTATACTCTGTGATATTGTTTTTCTCTTGCCTGGTCTAATATTCGCAGCAGCAAAGAGGTTTTTCCTGTCTCTTTTGGTCCTGTAATCCGGAGCAAACTCCCAGGTTGCTGGATGGCTTGATAGCAAAGCTCTTCAATAGGAGGACGCTTTATATAAAGCTGAGATGGTAGGGGAAGTGCTCCACTGGGAAATTCAGCAATTTGACGTAGGCATTGACGGCGGTAATATTGCTCAATTATCTCTTGATAGTAGGGAGTAATCGGGGTTGTCTCCAGGGTGTTCCGGAAATTGGTCTTGGTGATCGCTTTGCCAAAAATATCTCCCAGTAATCGCCACAACTTATAGGCAGTCTTTCTGAGGTATTCAGGACCATAGTGTGCTTCGATCGCCATATCGGTATAGGTTTTTCCTTCCCAGGCTTGGTGCAGTATCCATTCCTGAAGTGGAGTCAACTTGATTTTCTCAACACTTTTGAGGATGTCAAGTACCTGATCAATAGTCATCACTAACAGTTCCCCAATATCTCAAACGACACTTTAGCGCTTTCTAACAAGGCAGACAATTAATTTAGGTTGATTCAGTGATTAAACTGGCTACACTTGCTAATTGACAAATACATACTATTATGTATAGTGCTGACATGCCTATCAAATGGTTGTCTTGGGATAGTTGACAAATAACTTATTTAAGGGGAATAATTCGGTTTTAGGTATATTCTAAGGGATTCGGGGTTAATTGAGTGGGTTAATCCGATAAATTTCCAGCAGACTGGGTCAATAGTGTAGCCAAATTTTAAAAGCAATTGGCTACATTTTTGTGTTGACGGTAGAGGATACTATCGCCACAATGCTATATGTTGCTCCAACAAATAGAGCTTGTCTGCTAAATCCATAGGTTGAGATAAGTCGGTTGCTATAAATAAAGGAAATATGTAGATTTTTTGTGGTTTACTGTTGATGTATTACTCTTAGTAATAAATGCTCAATGAATAATATTTTAGCGACTAATAGTTTATCTTTAATTACAGCTACAGCCACTGATTTACTTCAATAAATTAATAAGCAGGCAACCTTTTGGTGTGACTATCAAAACTATATAATAATTAATTGCCGCCAGGCATTAATTTAACTAATTCAATATGATTTTGCAGATAATTTGGCATGACAAACCCATTAATAATTATTTGTATTGATAATGATCCATCAGTTCTCAATAGCCTAAAAACATCTCTAGGTAAGACTCTCGGCAAAGAACATCTGATTGAAAATTTTGAAGGGAGTAAAGGGGTTGTCAAGTTAGTCGAAGAGTTGCGCCATGATGAGTCTGAAGTTGCTTTAGTTTTGGCTGGTGCTGTTATCCCTGATCTAAAAGGGGATGACTTATTAAACATAGCTTATTTTTTCTCTAACCAAACTATCAAAATTATGCTGACGGATGATCTGGATTTGGAAGGGACAGCCAAGGCAATTCGGTATGCAAAGTTATATCGTTACCTAGGCAAGCCTTGTCCATCTGAAGACCTTAAATTGACAGTCATAGAAGCCATACATAGTTATCTTCTTGAGGAAACATTGAAGGCACAAAATCGCCAACTTCAGGAACTCAATCAGCACTTGGAAAAAATAATCTGTGATCAAGCAGCACAGATTTCAGAATATACTACAGCACCAGAACAAGCTAATCAAGAGTGGCAGCACCTGAGTTCTATAAACCGTCACCAAGCTGTCCTAGTTGACGAACTGCTAGAGAAGCAGTATCAATTGACCCAGTTCCTAGAAAGGATGCCTGTGGGTGTGGCTGTGTTTAATGATAAGGGGATACTAGAATTCCTCAATTATAAGGCGCGGCAGTTATTCGGAAAGGGAGTCGTGCCATTAACTACAGTTGAGCAAATGCCAGAGGTTTATCAACTTTATGTTGCCGGAACCAATCAGCTATACTTTGCTGAAAAATTAGTTGCTGTAAAGGCCTTAAAAGGTGAAAACTCCACCCTCGATGATATTGAAATCCACCAAGAAGACAAAATTCTCCCTATAGAAAGTTGGGGAACACCTATCTTTAATGAATTGGGTAACATTGCCTATGCTATCGTTGCCTTTCATGATATCACCCAACGCAAAAAAGCAGAAGCAGAACACCTACGCTTGATGCAGGAATTCTCGCAAGTTAATCAAGCTTATGAAAGCTTTGTTCCCCATCAGTTTCTCCAGTTATTGAACAAACCAAGCATTGTCGATGTTCAATTAGGGGATCATGTTCAGCAAGAGATGTCGGTGCTATTTTCCGATATTCGCTCCTTTAGCACCCTCTCGGAAAGTATGACACCTGAGGAAAATTTTGAATTTATCAATACCTATCTTTCTCGTATGGAATCTGTCATCACTGAAAATCATGGCTTTATTGATAAATACATGGGGGATGGGATTATGGCTCTGTTTAACGAAAGTGCTAATCATGCGGTCAACGCCGGAATTGCTATGCTCACATCCCTAGCTGACTATAATCAATCTCGGCGAAGCTCAGGACACCCAGCCATCACCGTTGGCATTGGCATCAATACTGGTTCCTTGATGTTAGGAACAGTGGGAGGAAAAAATCGGATGGATAGCACTGTCATCAGCGATGGGGTTAATTTAGCGTCTCGTTTAGAAGAATTAACGAAACCTTATGGGGTGCCATTATTAATCACTCACCATACTTATTGGAAGTTAGATAATCCCTTAGCTTATGCCATTCGCTTGATTGATCGGGTACCAGTGAAGGGCAAATCCGAAATGGTGACAGTTTATGAAATCTTTGATGCCGATCAACCGCAAGTGCGAGAGGGCAAGTTAATTACTCGCAGCAAATTTGAACAAGCCTTGGTGCTTTATAATCTGCGTTATTTCTCCAAGGCATCAGTTCTGTTTCAGGAATGTCTACGCTTGAATCCAGGAGATAGTGTAGCACAAATTTATCTTGGACAATGTCAACTTCATACTCGTCTCTCTGGAGTGACTAAAATCAAGCAACATTTAAAATCCAGTTAATAAAATTTTGATTATGATGTAATCCCATTAGCTAACAACACACTGTCGTTTTCAAGTCTGGGCTTAATTTAGAGTAAACCCCATATCAGGTAAGGCTTTTAGGTAAGTGCGATTGACCTGCATGTCACGCGGGGCGCGATTGGCCGTAGGCCACGCTAAAAGCGAACGCACTTTTTGTCATAAATGCTGGTAAGACCGCAATCAATCTGATCACAAGCCCACGCTAACACAACTTTTTTAGCGTGGGAGGGCAACCTAACTTGGTATCAATTTTATCAATTTAAAGATTGACCGTTGGATGTTGAAGATGCCAATTTTTCCAATTGCTCCTGCTGGTCTTGGCTAATGCAAGCTTGAATCACTCCCTCCAAGTCCCCCTCCAGCAAAGGAGCGAGGGAATAATTTTGACCCAGTCGGTGATCGGTGACCCGATTATCTTTGTAGTTGTAGGTGCGGATTTTCTCAGAACGAGCCCCTGTACCAACTTGGGAACGCCTCATCGAGGTCACCGCTTCCTGTTGTTCCTGTAACTTGATCTCATACAGCTTAGCCCGGAGAATTTGCATGGCTCGCTCTCGGTTTTGCAGCTGAGATCGTTCTTCTGTACAGAAAATGCGAATTCCTGTAGGCTTGTGGTATAAATCAACTGCCGTTTCCACTTTGTTTACGTTCTGACCACCAGCACCACCAGAACGGGCTGTAGAAATTTCGATCTCCTTGGGGTCAATCTCCACATCCACGTCATCAACTTCTGGCATCACGGCTACCGTTGCTGTTGAGGTGTGAACTCTACCGCCAGCCTCAGTTACAGGTACTCGTTGGACTCGATGAACCCCAGCTTCAAACTTCAGCTTGCTGTAAACTTGCTCTCCCTGAATTT
>NZ_JAAHHE010000128.1:0-18202 GCF_010692525.1 Moorena sp. SIO3B2 | reverse complement strand
AGTTTAAATGCGGGACAGCTTAACCAATAAACAATAACCAATTAACCGGTTTATTGATTAATCATTATCGGTATCCGTGTAGGAATTGTGATAATTTTTGTTCCCTGTTCCCTTTGCTATCAGGATTTGTTATGGTTTGTTATTTTTTAAGACGTCTTTGGTAACAAGGCTAATCAAGTGGTATATTCCGCATTAATCCGGACATAGTCATAACTCAAATCACAACCCCAAGCCTGACCAACACCATGACCATTGCCCACATTAATCTGAATTAAAACCGTATCTTCTTTAAGATAAGCACCAGCAGCAGCCTGCTTGAGATAATCACTAGCCTGTTGACGGTCAAACCCTAAGGGTTGACCATTTTCCATCAGCAACACATCCCCTAACTGAATCCGCAGGTTTTCTTGCTCAAAGGGTACTCCTGCACGGCCAGCGGCTGCGGCAATTCTGCCCCAGTTTGGGTCTCGTCCAAAGATGGCAGACTTGACCAAGGATGACCCAACAATCGTCTTAGCAATTTGACGAGCCCCTTTATCATCCGGTGCGCCAGTGACTTGGACTTCAATCAAACAGGTTGCCCCTTCTCCATCCCGTGCGATCGCTTTTGCCAAATGCTGACATACTGCTGTCAGCATCCCCTCCAACTTCTGAGCTGCTGGTCCCATTTCTGTAATTGCTGATGTTCGGGACTGACCATTAGCCAAGGCAATTAGAGTGTCATTGGTGCTGGTATCCCCATCTACCGTAATTTGATTAAAACTTTTATCCGCTGCCCGCTGTAACATCTCTTGCCACAGGGAAGTAGAAACTGCAGCATCACAAGTTACAAATGCTAGCATAGTCGCCATGTTGGGATGAATCATACCAGATCCCTTAGCCATACCACCAATCCTGACCGGACGGTCATCAATCATGGTTTCCATAGCAATGGATTTAGTGACTAAATCCGTGGTAATAATCGCTTGAGCTGCTGCATCGGAACCAGTTTCGGATGCTTGTGCTACCAATTGGGGAATTCCTGACAATAGAGCATCCATCTTGATACGTTGACCAATCACCCCTGTCGATGCCAACAAAATCGAATTAGGAGAAACATTGAGTGCTTCACCCAAAGCTTTAGCACTAGCTAGAGCATCCTGCCAACCCTGCTCACCCGTTGCTGCATTGGCTTGTCCAGCATTACACAAAATAGCACGAGCACTAGCTTTAGCTTGTAAGCGTTGACGGCAATAATCTACACAAGCAGCCCGGACATGACTGGTGGTGAACACCCCAGCTGCGATCGCATCCACCTCTGATAATATCAACCCTAAGTCTGGCTGACCCGAAGGTTTTAAACCTGCGGTAATGCCTGCTGCCTGATAGCCCCTGGGAGCTGTTATCCCACCACTAATCTCTTGCCAGTCCGACATGATTCCTCCATTTAAACCATAATTCATGCCCAATCCGGGATTATACCAAGTCTTCTGGACTTACGCACCAAGGGTATTGATCTGTAGCTTGATGTGTAGCCGTAATTTCCAGAATTGCTATAAAATCTCAAAACTTTACAAAAAAACAAAAAAAGGGGTTACACCCCTCATACAAAATAGTGTATATTTTGATATGTAGATGCACCCTGATGATCGGGAGGGTCACGACAGTGACTCTCCTTTTCTTTGTTATTTGTTATTTGTGATTGGTCATTAGTGATTGGTGATCAGCAACAGCTGGCAAGCCCGTTACCTCAATCACCCTTGAGCTTCTTGCCCAAAATTTGGTTAGTCAGCTTAGGATCAGCTCGTCCGCTAGTTTTCTTCATCACCTGTCCCACAAAGAAACCTTGCAGCTTGGTCTTACCATTGCGATACTGTTCGAGTTTCTTAGGATTGGCAGCCAGTACCTCATCAATAATGGTTGAGAGTTGATCCGGGTCAGAGATCTTAATCAAACCCTTACGTTCCACCAGTTCCCTAGCAGAACCACCTTGAGACAGTAATTCTGGCAAAATCTCCTTGGCAATCTTACCACTAATGGTGTCATCATCAATCAAGTTAATCAGTTCTGCCAGAGTATTGGGTTTCAGAGCAATCTCTGTAATAGCCAGTTTCTCAGTCTTAAGATAAGCAGCAATATCTCCCATTACCCAGTTTGCGGCTTGTTTGGGATTAGCATTAGCAGCAACAGTTGTTTCAAAATACTCTGCCACTTGACGATCATCCGTCAACACCCGGGCATCATAGGCAGAAAGTCCCAGTTCACTTTCATAACGATGCCGCTTCTGGGCAGGAAGTTCTGCTAGCTCACTGCGCCATTGCTCTAATTGTTCCGTTGACACTTCAATCGGTGGTAAGTCAGGTTCAGGAAAATAGCGGTAATCGCTAGATCCTTCCTTAGTCCGCATACTAATGGTGCGTTGACTACCCTCTTCCCAAAGGCGAGTTTCTTGAATAATCGATTTTCCAGCTTCCACAGCTGCGATTTGCCGGTCAATTTCGTACTCAATCGCCTTCTGGATAGCATTGAAGGAGTTCATATTTTTGATTTCAACTTTGGTGCCAAACTCCTTTTGACCCACAGGACGTACAGAGATATTGACATCACAACGCAGGGACCCTTCTTGCATGTTGCCATCACTGACACCGATGTAGCGTACAATCCGACGCAGCTCTTGAGCGTATTCTGCTGCCTCTTGACCAGAGCGCAGATCCGGTTCTGATACTATTTCAATCAGGGGTACCCCAGCACGGTTGAAATCTACTAGGGAGTAGGTAGAACCAGCCAGTCGGTCACTACCAGCATGAACCAGTTTCCCCGCATCTTCCTCCATGTGTAGGCGAGTGATGCCAATCGTTTTACGGATAGGATTACCGTCATCATCGGACACTTCAATTTCCAGTGAGCCATGCTCAGCAATGGGCAAGTCGTATTGGGAAATCTGGTAGTTTTTGGGTAGGTCAGGATAAAAATACTGTTTCCGGTCAAATTTGCTGTAGGGGGCAATCTGGCAATTGAGTGCTAAACCCGCTTTGACAGCATACTCTAGTACCTTTTGATTCAGAACCGGTAACACTCCTGGCATCCCCATACAAATTGGGTCAATATTGGTATTAGGGGTAGCACCAAATTTTGTGGAAGAGTTAGAAAAAATTTTGGTTTCGGTACTAAGCTGACAATGGGTTTCTAAACCAATGATTGCTTCGTATTGAGTTTTAGCTGGTGCAGCAGTAGTCATTGGATGTTATGATTAAAGGTTAACTTTATTGATGGAGCTTAGGGCATTTTTTGTCCAGTCTTCCCATTAATGTACACTATTTCATTAGCTACAGCGTCAATCATTGCAATTACTGGCAGGATTCAAGTTAACAATTTTTAGGTAACTTTTTATGTTTCCAGCTTGGTAATTGTTCGACCTTTTTACATACCATTATTATAGCAAATGTGTCTTACGCTATAATGTCGTAAGTGTAATGTTAAAGGGCTTTTTTTAACTAAATACTTACGTTTAATGGCTAGGCTAGCTGATGAAAATTAGAGACTGTTTATAAAGTAAATCTTAAGACAGCGATTACTTGGTGAATATTGGTGGGTTACGGCGGACAGCTCTGTTAATAGGTGAGCTTTTCTCTTGGTGCGCGTTCACCCTTGTCGGGAAACCCGACCGGGGTCGCACCGCAATCAGCTGATCATCTTTCCCTGTCGTGATCAGGAGTGTAGCGATATCACAGAATCATCTTAATGTCCAGATCACCCGGCTGTTTTTTAGTCAGCGATTTTAGATTAATGTGACTAAAGATTCGACAGAAAACAAAGGTCTTTCATAAGCTAGGCGATGGACGCGCGTCCCGCTTTCAGCGAACGCATATCAGCCTGTGATCGCCTTTCATCAAGCAATCATCCAGTGATCTTATTAGGTCAAATCAGGGGTAAGCATGACTAATCGACAAATCCCACTAACAGAAGACTACACTCGCCCTTGGGCTCTTATGCGTCTACTGCCTAAATGCCAAAGGTACACAGTTGCTAGGTTCTTTAATCGTCAGGATGCTCATAACCATCTCCGATTTTTGGATCGGTATATGCCAGAAGCAAAGTTTGAAGTAGTTTTCGATCTGCCTATCAATGAGGATACTAATCAGGTGCTTTGACACGTTAACAATAAATAACATCGGGCAATAACATAGGGTGTAGGTAAACCTGTGGTTTTCAAGGGCCGCCCCATAGCTGATTAGGGTTTAACCTACTAAAAATTCATTCTGAGCTGTTGCTCCTAATACCTTGCCCTAACCCTCAACACTAATTGGAAAGAGTAAAATGGTGCTTATTAACGAGATTGCAAAAATCCTGAAATTCTCTCCACTGCTCTTTCCAAAACTTCTGGTTCGTGTACTAAGGCAAAACGCACATAGCCTTCACCAGCCTTGCCAAAACCAGCTCCTGGAGCAGCAGCCACCCCAGTGGCTTCTACCAAGCTAGTACAAAATTTCACTGAGTTCCCTGCCCAAGGTTCTGGCAATTTTGCCCAGACATACATAGTGGCTAGTGGCACTGGCACTGACCAACCAATCCGGTTTAAAGCATCGACAAAGGTATCCCGTCGCTGTTGATAGGTGGTGACTACAGGTTTAACAATGTCTTGAGAACCATTCAACGCTGCGATCGCACCATTGAGAATCCCCCTGTATTGGTTAAAGTCAATGGCCGCTTTCACCTGCCGCAAAGCTCGAATCACTTGAGCATTACCGATAGCATAGCCAATCCGGAAGCCTCCCATATTGTAAGACTTGGAAAAGCTAAAAAACTCAATCGATACAGTTTTATCTGGGTCTGCTTGCAAAACTGAGGGAGCAACAGAGGTGGGATTAAGGCTTTCTGGGATTTTCCCGATCTGCTCCCCATTCCCTGTGGTATCTTCAAAAACGATATCAACGTAGGGAAAATCGTGAACTAATACCAGGTTATGGCACTGACAAAACGCCACTGCTTCCTGAAAAAAAGATAAGGGTGCGATCGCAGTAGTGGGATTATGGGGATAACTCAACACCATCATCCGTGCTTGAGCTAGCACTGGCTGAGGGATATCCTCAAATACAGGCAAAAAATTGTTTTCTGCCAATAGGGGCATGGGATAAATCTGACCACTGGCTAGGTGGACACCACCGGCATGGGAAGGATAGCCTGGGTCTTGTAGCAGAGCAAAATCCCCCGGATTAAGCACAGCTAAAGGTAAATGAGCTGTGCCTTCCTGAGAACCAATCAGTTGTAGCACCTCAGTTTCTGGGTCAACCGGAATACCGAATTTTTTAGTATACCAGCTAGCTGCTGCCTGACGAAAAGCTTTAGTACCATGAAACAGCAAGTAACCGTGAGTGCTGGGATCATACAACGAAGCTTCAATCGCAGCACACACATGGTTGGGAGCTGGTAAATCGGAAGACCCTAATGATAGGTCAATGATTTCTTTCCCAGCAGCAGCCAACGCTTTTGCCTGATCCATATCGGCAAATACATTTGCTTGCAGGGGTTGTAAACGTTGGGCAAACTGCATTTTAATCTTAGTCTTTTTCTTTTGTCTATTCTTTTCGAGCCTTTCCCATCGGTTGCGCTGGCATTGCTCCCATTGCCCCTTACTTCCCTAATTTAAAGGTTCTCATCGAGCATAGTCTGCAATTGACCTTGGGTAATTGCTCCCTCATGGGATTTGGCTAGCTCACCATTTTTAAACAGTCTTAGAGCAGGGACACCCTCTACCTTGCACTTGGCAACGGCATCTTTATTTTGGTCTACTTCCATCTTAATGACTTTTAAGCGATCGCTATAATTTTCCGCAACCCAGTTTATTGATGAGGATACTAAGCGGCATGGTCCACACCAAGTTGCCCAAAAGTATACCAGTACTGGCTTCTCGGCTTTTAAAACTTCGGCTTCAAACTCTTGATCTTCGATTGTAATCACATTACTCACAACGGTATCCCCTCAAAATACTAGATTAGACTGCATTGACACAATCTATATATTAATTGCTTGAACTTTCCCCCAGCTCAAAAATGGGGGATTATAAACAATTGTTACGAGATGGGCGTAGAGCCGCATCTGGACAGGTTGAGTATAGGATATTTTACTATGACTGAAAACATCATACCGTTTGCATAATATTAAAACTTCCTTGAAAAAGAAGTTTTAATCAAGCCGTCGGAGTTGTCAGCCTTTATGCTTTATCGGCTTTTATAAAATCGAAATTTATACAATTGCACAAAAATTTGCACAAAAAAACGGGTTAACCCGCTATACAATTGGTCAACCCGTGAGCTTGGGAACGCCTAAATGGACTACTTTTGTAGCACCAACTTAACGTTGGCATTGTTTAGGCCACGCTGCTTGACTTCTGCCAAGGTCTTGTTAACGGCATACTTCTGGTTGATGGAGTTGATCAACTCGGTTTGGTTGTGCTTCTTCGCCACACCCCAAAGGTCACCAATCAGGTCAAAGGTGCCATCACTGTTGCGAGACCAACCTAGATCATATTCGCCTTCGAGAACGGCAACCAAGTCAGCGCGAACTCGTTGACCATTGTAGCCGCGAACATCAGCTTCTGTCTTAACATTGATTCCCAGGTCACACAGGGAAGTCTTCAGGATTTCGGCATCGGTGATTTTAGTGCGCAGAGTGCTAAAGTGAGACATGTGGATTTCCTCCAGAAAAGGTATCAGAGAAAGGACAACGTAGCGTTTTACTTTTATGGCTAGCCGCCCTCAACAATTACAAGCGGCTACTTATCAAACTGCTAGCAATTTTTTGCTAGCCTTTACTCCTGTTGGGAGCAGGAGAAAGCCTGTTAGAACTCCATACGCTGATATTCAGCTACGGAGGATGCAGCAGGTCGCGCGCGTTGCCTAGCCCAGTCCCTCAGGGCTGCAACCTGCTCTGTCATCGTGCGCGATAGAGGCTGAGTTGATTTAATCGCGGCAATAATATCCAGTTGAGTAAACTCCCGGTCTTGAGCAAATGCCTCGTACATCGCTGCCACCAGGGCTTGTTCAATCTCAGCCCCAGAAAAACCTTCAGAAACCTTAGCTAACTGTTCAATGTCAAAGCGATCAATATCTCCACGCCGCTTTTTCAGGTGAATTTCAAAGATTTGCTGGCGTTCTTGGGTGTTGGGTAAATCAACAAAAAATATCTCATCAAAACGACCTTTGCGCAGGAATTCTCCTGGTAGGCGCTCCACTCGGTTGGCTGTCGCCATCACAAAAACTGGTGAGGTTTTTTCTTGCATCCAGGTCAGGAAAGAACCAAAGATTCGACTTGAAGTACCCCCATCAGAGTCAGAAGAACCACTGCTACCAGCAAACGACTTATCAAGCTCATCTATGAAGAGAATAGCTGGAGAGATTGATTCTGCCGTCTTCAAAGCATTGCGCAGGTTGGCTTCCGAGCGCCCTACCATCGAGCCATCGTATACCCGCCCCATATCCAGGCGCAATAGTGGCAGACCCCATAAACGAGACGTAGTTTTGGCAATCAGAGATTTACCACAGCCAGGAACCCCTAGAATCAACATTCCCTTCGGTTGAGGCAAACCATATTCTCTCGCCCTCTCTGTAAAGGCATTAGAGCGCTGCTTTAGCCAACGCTTCAGTTCCTCTAACCCTCCTATAGAATCGAGGGTTTCATCTTCTTCGATATACTCTAGGATACCGTTGCGGCGGATGATCTGCTTCTTCTCGGATAGAACAATATCGACTTCAGCTTCGGTGAGACGACCAGCTTTAACGTAGGCTTTGCGATAAACCTTCTCTGCTTCATCCCGGGTCAAGCCTAATGCTGCTTTGAGCAGCTTTTCCCTAGTTTCTGTAGTAGTTCGACGAGTTTTGCTCTGATCCAGTTGGTGGGATAGGACTTGGTTAAGTTCCTTAAGGTTTGGTAGGGGAAAGTCAAGCACGACCACTTCCTTTTCCAACTCAATAGGAATCTGCTGCACCGGGGACATTACGATGATAGACTTTTTAAGAGACTTCTTAGCTTCCTCCCTAAAGCTTGCCATCGCATCCCGCAACCATCGGGTAGTTGCTGGTGCATCGATAAAGGGATGTAAGTCCTTAAAGATGTATATACCAGGTTCTTTTTGTTGAATTACCCACTGAACTGCTGCCTCAGGAGAGACCGTATTGTGCTGAGTGGTGTGGCGCGATTGACCATACTCAACAATCCCGTGAGTGACGGTCCAAACAAAGACTCGTTGCTGTTGAGACTTCCTTTGAGCAATCATTGCTATTGCCCTCTCTGCCCGCTCCTCCTCGGGAGTCACGAGGTAGATTAGAGGATATTGAGCTTGAATGAGAACGTTTATCTCTTCTTGCATAACTCTACCTAATATTAGAGACGGCTTACAACTGCCCAAACATCTTCAACTGAACCACTGAGCTAACTAAGTCTGCTCTGGGAGTAGATTAATTTGTCTACCTTAACTTTGGCTACCTTAACAAGGAACCAATTCCTCTTCTCCGTGAGAATCGGTAATGGAGCATACTTTCGCTGTTACCTTTTCTACTGGGAGTTCTTCCGATATCACACCAGGTTGGTTTTTCAGAGCAACTAATTGTCCCTCTGAGAGAACCAAGTCACTAGAACACTCAGGACAGGAGTATACTTGATGGGTTTGTCCATATTGGTCTACCTCTTCAACCACATCTTGGTGTTCTATGTAGAATATAATCGCCCTCTCAACCATAGCTGACATTGATTCAGAATCAACAGCCGCTTTTATTTTGAGCCGACGGTGCAATCCTGGTGGAAGATAAAGAGTAACTTTTTGCTTGTCTTGCATATATTTTTTATATCGTTGTACCCGGGTATGTATTTAACCTTATCGGCTTCCTCTCTAGCTGTCAAGACATTAAGCTGCTATGACGGCATAATTGTTACATTACTTAATATTAGGGGGCGGAAGGAAGATGGTTATCTTATTGATATGGAATAGGATTTAGTTGGCAAGGGATGGAGCGCCCTCAAAGGTAGCGATGGTGAGGCCAACGACAATCTCCACGGGTCTTATAGCGCTACGCTTAGCGTGAGAAGGAACGAAGTCAGAAGTCAAAAGTAAGCGATTACTTACGTTTCGGAGTTTAGGAATGTCAAACATCTGAATGGGTAGTGCTATACAAAGTAAGGACTAACACCTAAGGCATTACCTTCAGTCCTCCACGACATATCAGTTGTCCAGTTGTGAGGGTAAGTTCAAGAAGCTCCACCTCTGGTCCTAAATTTATTAGAAACCCATCTAAGCTAATCGGGGGGGCATCAGGGTCTATCTGAACTTGCAAGGGGTTCAGTTCCAGTTGGTTGGGGGTCGCCAGTTGGATACCAGCACGAATTACTATCAGCTTGGTACCAACATCAGGATTAGTTGAAATGCCTCTTAAGGTCAGCTGTCCTATATTGATATTAATCTTTTGCCAGCGTATTTGTGGCTGTTTTGGGTCGTTACCGGGTTTAATGATATCATCTGATTTAAGGAATGTATATAATAACTCCGTCAAAGCGTTAGATAACAAGGGTGCTTCAAGAGATGATTGCAGGTCTGGTTCTAGGAGTAATAGCTGACCCACTACGGGAACTGGTTCTAAAAGACGTAGGGGTTTACCCTTAATTATCTGACCCAGGTTAAGTTTAATATTACTGCCTTCGAGCTGAATTTGGGTTAGATGCAGTCCTTGATAAACTGCTTGGTTGGCAGCAAGGGCAACCTGAGGAATGTAACCAGTCAGGATTTGGCGATCGCGTCCCACAATGCTTAGTTGCAATGTAGCAACTTCCTCTACTTGCGATCGCAGCCACAGCCGTAGCGCTGGGGAAATAACTTTGCTGATAATCTGGCTTGGCTTTTGCTTCGAGCTTTTCGGAGTTTTAACCAAAAGAACACCTTCTTGTACTATTTGTACATAGTATTTTGAAGTCGTTGTCTAATGGAAATCAACTCCTGGGCACACTATAAGCATAAGGCAAACTAAATTCAGCATCACCATAGTCCAGAAGACAAAGCTCAAGCCAAATGTTGGGTCATGGAGGAAAGAGTACAAAAAATTCTTTCACAGTGGGGTATTGCGTCACGGCGTCGAGCCGAGAAGATGATAGCCGCAGGACAAGTGCGCCTAAATGGTACGACTGTACATTTGGGGCAGAAAGCTGATCCAGAAACAGATGTAATCGAAGTGGATGGCAAACCGATAAACCCCTATCAGCGACCTCAATCTATCTACCTTTTACTGAACAAGCCTGCTGGAGTAGTTTCCACTTGCCGAGATTCCCGGAATCGTCCGACAGTAATTGACTTATTACCGGATAAACTAACCAAGGGTCAGGGGATTCATCCTGTAGGAAGGCTGGATGCCGATTCTACAGGTGCATTACTACTGACCAATGATGGTGAGCTAACATTTCGCCTGACCCATCCTAGTCATCACATACCTAAGACGTATCAGGTTTGGGTACGGGGTAATCCCCCAGAATCGGTCCTGCAAACTTGGCGTGAAGGTGTTAATCTGCTGGGTAAAAAAACGTTACCCGCTCAAGTCCGTGTACTTAAGCGTAAGGGTCAATCCACACTTTTGGAGGTGGTCTTAACCGAAGGTAGAAACCGACAGATCCGTCGTGTTGCTCAACTGCTAAGCTATCCAGTGATTCATCTACATCGTACTGCTATTGGCCCGATTAAATTAAATCTACCAGGAGAGCCAATTCTTCCTTGTGGTGACTACCGTGCCTTGAATGATGTAGAGGTGAGTTTTCTTACCAGTAAATCCACCATTGTTCAGTAAAAATGCCAGCAGATGTCGAGGAGTACCGTGTATGAATGAAAACAAAGTCCCGTTGCAGGAACAACAACAGAAGAAGCTGGCAGAAATGGGTTCATACCTGTGCCAGTTACGCACTCAACAGTCTAAAAGCATTGGGGAAATTGCCACTTGCACCCGAATTAATGCACGATTTTTGAGGGCAATAGAGCAAGGCAAGCTAGACCAATTACCAGAAGCTGTGTATGTTCAAGGGTTTATCAAGCACTTTGCGGATGCACTAGGCTTAGATGGAGACGAGTTTGCCAAGGCTTTTCCCACTGGGGTAACTGTACAAAGGTCAACACTTTCGTGGGGTAACAGTTGGATTCCTCAACTGCGACCGTTTCATCTTTATTTGTTCTACATTGGCTTGGTTATTGGTTCGGTGAGTGGCTTATCTGTCCTAATCAACCCTTCTAAGCCACAAATAACTGATAAGGAACCAAACTTGTCTCCAGCTCAATCATTACCGACACCCGGTAATTTAGATCAAACTAACTCGCAAGCGCAGTTAGCCTTAACCAAGATACCGTCCAGTCCACATAAGCCAGTTCAGGTGGATATCACTCTCAAAGGTAGATCTTGGCTTCTGATCGTGGCAGATGGCAAGAAAAAATATGAAGGCATCCTAGAAGAAGGAACCCAGAAGACTTGGGTTGCTAACGAAAAACTATTTGTTAAAGCTGGGGATGCTGGCAATGTAATCGTTGAGTTCAATAACCAACAGGCAAAGCAGATGGGGGCTCCTGGTGCAGTACAAGCATTAACCTTTGCCGCTAAACCTAGACCCTCTCTCCAGTAGTCAAGCTTTCTAGGGGAAAAGCATTAAATTCATCAATCTTAAACATTAAAAAAGCATATAATTGGGGGCAAAAACCTATAGATTTTAATAAAAAAATCGCAACCTATAGCATTTAAAATTAAAAATAGATTCATGAAAACCAATGCTGATTTACCATAACACGAAACAATTGTCGGCTCTCTTTCCTAATGTTACCTGTTACCTTTGTTAATCAATTAAATTTGAACATATCAAATTCAAATGCTATAGCACTTAACTTATATAAAGTCCAGTTAATCCCTTGTATAGACTATAATTGTGTAGGATTGTGAGTTGAAGATTGTCAACTAATAATTAACATTTTTGTCAAAAAATAAACAACCAATAATGAACTTAATAGGATTAATTGTTCAAACTATTCCAATACAATATAACTAGGCTTGCTAGTCAGAACTGGGAGCGCGACCGTAAGTGTGAGTGAGGATTTTGAGGCGATTAGCCAATTCTTCACTCAACGCATTCGGTTGATAGCGCCATTGCCAGTTACCTTCCACGGTACTCGGAAAATTCATTCGAGCATCTGTGTCCAGACCTAAAATATCTTGCACAGGAATAATTGCTTGGTTGGCAATACTACTGAGCGCTAATCGGATTAAATCCCAATGGATGCCTTCTTGGCTGACTGGTCCGGAGTAATTAATTATAATCTGCTTATCTTCAGCAGAGAGTTTTTTAAACCAACCCACTGTTGTGTCATTATCATGGGTGCCGGTGTAAACCACACAGTTTTGGATATAGTTAAAGGGTAAGTAAGGGTTACTTGATCCCCCACTAAAGGCAAACTGTAAAATTTTCATACCAGGAAACTGGAAGCGTGAGCGTAATGCTTCTACTTCTGAAGTGATGATCCCTAAATCTTCCGCAATAATTGGCAAATTGCCCAACTTGTCTTGGAGTACTTCAAAAAATTCTTTTCCTGGTGCCTTAACCCATTCTCCAGTGATGGCAGTTGTTTCTCCTTGCTTGACTTGCCAGTAGGCCTCAAATCCCCGGAAATGGTCAATCCGCACAATGTCTACATACTCCAAGATGGTTTGGAAGCGTTGTATCCACCATCGGAAGTTATCTGCCTGTAACTGTTCCCAGTTATAAACTGGATTACCCCACAACTGACCTGTGGCACTGAAATAGTCCGGAGGCACCCCAGCCATGAGTGTGGGTTCGCCAGTTTCGTGATCAATGGCAAAGATTTCCCGATGAGCCCAGACATCAGCACTATCGTGAGCCACATAAATTGGAATATCACCAATAATCTGGATCTGGTGATGGTTGGCGTACTGTGTGAGAGCTGACCACTGGCAGAAAAACTCAAACTGTAGGTATTTGTAGAAATAAATTTCATCTTGCAATTTCTGCCGCCAATACTCAACTGCTTTGGGTTGAGCCATAGCAATGTCTCGTTCCCAAGTATGCCAGCTACTCTGGTCAAACACATCACGAACAGCCATAAATAAAGCATAGTCTTCCAACCAGCTGGCTTTTGCTTGACAAAATTCTGTAAATTTATGGTGCTGTTGGGGTGAGGCGTTGGCACGGAAGCGATCGCAAGCTTGGTATAACAGGGGCATCTTGGTTTGAATTACCTGATTATAATCCACTGAGTCGAGGGGAAACTCTGGTAGATTGGCAAAGTCTTCATCCTTGAGCAGTCCCTGCTTTTGCAATTGTTCTGGGCTAATGAGCAGGGGATTGCCTGCCATGGCTGAGTAAGAGCCATAGGGAGAGTTACCATACCCAATCGGACCAAGGGGCAAGATTTGCCAGTATTGCTGGGCGCTTTGTGCCAAAAAGTCAATGAATTGATAAGCCTGTAAACCTAAGTCACCAATACCAAAGGGACTGGGTAGGGATGTCGGATGGAGCAAAAGACCACTAGATCTGGGAAAAGGCATAAAAAAGCGATCAACAATATTGACATACTCCCGGCGCTGAATCAAAGATTACAGGGCGGGATTCTCACAGACAGTGATTCTTGATTCATCGAGACAACTTATTGAATTAGATTTCTCTTCATCAACAGCGGTCGAACTCTCCTCAAGCGTTCCCGGTTCCCCGGCAGATCCCCTATGCCCTAGGGTACTGTTGTTATTGCACTCAACACCTAGAATGTTCATACCTTTGTTTAAAATATTTAATGCCGCATTCGTATCCCGACATATTTCTGTCTTGCATTTAGGGAGCATCCCAATTTGGCAAATCCATGGCTCAAACTAACGAGAGTACTAGGGTTTAAAAACATAATTGAAAGTGTTATGGGCAAAAATGGGATGCTCCCTGCATTTAGGGCATTGATGAGTTCGAGTGCTGAGTGATTTCTTCACTCGATGACCACAATTTGAACAATCTTGGGAGGTATAGTTAGGGGCAACAGCAATCACTGTCTTGTCCCAAACCTTGCCAAAATAATCTAACCATTGAGTGAATTGATACCACGAAGCATCAGAAATAGACTGAGCCAGATGATGATTCTTGACCATGTTTTGTATCTTTAGGTCTATGCCTCCTAGCGTCGGCAGGCTAGCGCCAACGTAGACAACCACATCATTAGAGTGGACTACGCACCGAGCGAGCTTCACCGCCCAGTCTTCGTTCTCTCGGATGCAAGCTCCGAGAGCTGCGAAGACTTCGTCTTTACGCTGTCTTTGAACCTTCAAATGTGCCTTACCGAGTCTAATTCTGGCTTTGTGGTAGTTGTTGGATTGAGGTTTCTTACCCTTAACAAACTTTCTGGACAACCGTCGCTGTAGTTTCTTAATTCGCTTCTGTGCTCTTCTTAAATACTTAGGATATATTGCACCATTGTCGTTTTGGTCTTTGTAGAAATACTTCAATCCCAAATCAATGCCTACAAAGTTCCCTGTATAGTTTCCCGCTTCTTTACGATTAACATCAAAACAGAATTGAGCATAATAACCATCAGCTCGTCTAACCACTCTCACCCGATTAATTTTTAGCCTAAATAAGTCCTCTCTGGTTTCATGATTACAGAATAGAGAGAACGTACCTGCTTGAAAACCATCGGTGAAATTAATCGTTAAACAATCCTCTGATAGCTTCCAGCCCGTAGTTTTATACTCAACTGTTCGCGCAGCGTCGGCAAAGCCGTTGCGAGAATGCTTTTTGAACTGAGGATAACCTTTCTTTTTGGATCCCTCTCTACAGCGACGATAGAAGCTAGAGATTGAATTCCAAGCCCTCTGTGCCGATGCCTGACGCGCCATTGAGTTCAACTTTTTGGCAAAAGGATATGCGCGTGCCAGTTCTTTACACAGCTCAGACAGACGAGCCTTATTTACATCCGGCTCGTCGCGCCATAATCTAACTGCTTTGTTTCTAATGAATTGAGCAGTTCTTATGGCTGAGTCTATTGCTTGGTATTGTGCCTTAGACCCGTTTAAAAGCTTGGCTTCTCTGACTATCATCAGCCTATTTTACAACAAACAAATGCGGATCACCAAAAGTTCTGGATTCTTTTTTTTGTGGGTCGCAATTCATGAGGGGCTGTGTGCGGAATTTAGTTCAGCACCTTGAAAGCCCCGTCCCAACACCAAACTAGCGTTATGGTGTGAGCCTTATTGCTCCATTTAGGTAAGTAAGCCTTACGACATTCTCACCGTAGCACGGGTCAAAACGGTTTAAGGGTTAGGGCTTGTTCGCGTAGCGTGGCCTTTTGGCCAAGGCCAAGGCCAAGGTTGTTCGCCCAAGGCGATTCGGTTTACGGTAGGTTAAAGGGTGAAGGGGTGAGAAGCTACTTTTCACCCCTTCAGGTCAACATCGACCGTGAGGGATCAATTACGAGTGGCACAGCGGCAAAAACAACGTATCTTCTATTTCTTTGCGCACCGTCAGACTCAGCTGACAATTACTATTGAGGCACTCTACTAGCAAGTGATTAGCACGACTATACTGCTCTAACCAATCTTGGGATGTCTTGCTCAAATCCCATTGGTGACCCATATTACGATGCTCAATCATCAAAGCCCTTAATTGTGATAACCATTCCGGACCATGACTTTGCCACCATTGTTGAATACTATCTCGGTCGTCATCATCTAGGTCAGGTAGCTGATTTTTAAGCTTCTCTAGATAGTCTCCTATAGACTCAATCCCAGTCAGGTGATTCAAGTCAAGGGCAAGGTAAAGAGCACTGAGTCGGTCGTAAACTAGTTCTGGTGTCATAGCTTGGGCAACAGCTAAAGCATGATCTAAAGCTAAATCTAGGGCAAGTTCACTACCCAACTCCCCTCCTAGTCTGTGATCAATAGCCAAAGCTAAGGCTTGATTCCGGGAAAGAGGATGGTTAGGAGGAAGGGCAAGGGTCATGTAAAAGGCACGCACTGCTGCTGGCTTGTAGGGAGTATCGATGTCGAGGGATTTGATCTCGATCCAGTTCAAGAACTTGCTCAAGGTATCATCTAAAGCCATAACGCCTGGTGTCTGTTTGACTGAGTCAAACACCATTTCTGCACAGACTAACCGATTAACCTGTTGCTTGATCAGCAACAATAGCTGATCAGCATCTGGCAACATTTGTGCTGTGAGTAAAAATACTTCCCGCCAACGTTTCTCCTGTAGGTGTTCGACTAGCTGTAACAAAGACATCCCATTGCCGATCACAATCGCTCTGGCGGTAAAATACTCTTGAAATGTCAGATGAGAGAATGAGTAAATTCGTCGTGCCCGCTCTACCAATAGTCCATGCTGCACCTCGATAGATTTGAGTACTGCTAAGCTATCTAATTCTAAAGCTGCCTGGTTGCTTTGAGTTGCTGGTAATTTCCGTAAATAATCAGCAATTAATTGTTGCAGCCGAATTTCTTCAAAGAAATACTCCCCTTGCTCAAAGGTGATAACTGCTAATTGAGAAAGTAATTCTAGCTTGTGGGGCAAGGATAAATTACGATAAATATCATCTCGCTTAACACCCCGGGCTTCATCCCAGCGAATCAGTAGTAAGTCTAGTCCTTGCTGGTAAAGATCAGAGCGTTTAACAGGAAAGTCAGCTTTGGTTTGAAACACCAGACAGGCTAGATTCAGCAAGACTGGTGTTGTTGCTAGTTCTCTAATTTGCTGATTTTCTGGCAGCTTCATCTGCTCGATAAACAGAGATGCTTTCTCCAAACCTGATTCTGGGTCATTCCTTGCTATCGCCACAAACCACTTTTTAGCAAAGTGTTGAATTTGTGCTGGTTTGAAGTCAGCAATCTCAACCTCAGTAAATCCCCGAAATCGATACTGTTGAGCTGCAATACGACATGTGATGATCAGCTGATTTTTGTAATACTTTTCTGAAATCTTGCGGATTTGTTGAATAACTTGATTACTGGCAGTTTCCGGGACTTCATCCAAGCCATCCATTAAGATCAAGCCTCTGCCATAGCTGAGGATAGTTTCAATATCTTGTTCTGAAATACCACAACTTTGGAACTCTTGATTAATGTAGTTAAATAGGCTGAAACTACATTCGATCATAGCATCCTCGGCAAAGTTTTTCAATCGAATCAAAATCGGAACCCGATCCGATTGAAAATTTCCTTGATTGCACTGAATAGCCAGATATTGCAAAAAGGTGGTTTTCCCAGAGCCAGGTTTACCTAGCACCATCATTTTAGGATAGCGTTCTACCGCTTGCACTCCTGGTATGCTTTCCCGGCGCACTTTGCCTATACCCAAGCGGTCAAATTCCTCCGGTGGGAAGCCTTGCAAATCCTCAATTTCCAACCATCGTTGACTAGTGATTTCTTCGAGAATATTCACATCTACGTAGATGTGATCTAAACTCACCGGTCGAGCAATATCTAATAGGCGCAGAGTGCCACACTGATTTTGAATTTTGTCATGGTAGTGCGATCGCACTTTGGTGACGATGGCATCAACTCTACTTTTGTCCTCAGCTGCTTTCTGTTCTGCATCTATCTGAGCATCTTCTGGTATAGCGACAATCTCTTCCATCTCCAAATCCAGATGAAAGCAGATTTCGCTAAAAACGCGGCGGTCAACGGGTTTACCGGCAAAAAACTTCCAAATCGGTTGGCGAGTTTCTATGCCGATTTCACCCGCAAAATATTCTTGTGTCCATCCCTTGCGTTCAAAAGCCTGTTTGGCTTTTCTGATGCCGTCTGGAGATGCCTGGAGAGATCGCTTTGCCATAGCTCAAGCTTAATTTACTGAAAAATCTTTCGACACTCACCTATAGATTTCCCGAAAAATAGGTCAAGAGCCACAACGAACGGATCACAATGGGAAATTTTTGATCAGAGGGGGTGATGGGGTGATGGGGTGATGGGGTGATGACGTGATCAGGTGATGGGGTCAGAAGTATATAGAAATCCTCAATCATTTGTGAAAAAGAACCCATGGTGAGATTCTTACTTCTCTTCCTCCACTTCCGGTCTCAGACCCCTCTCCCCCTCTTCTGGTGTTTCACAACTCAAATCGGATTGCTATAGCAGAAGTCAGAAGTCATTTGTCAGAAGTCATTTGTCAGAAGTCAAACTCTTGCGCTTCTTGATGCAATAGCGAGTGGGGGAAACCCCCAAGACCG
>NZ_JAAHHE010000127.1:0-18281 GCF_010692525.1 Moorena sp. SIO3B2 | reverse complement strand
AAACTTCTTTGCCCAACTCAAGCAATATCGAGCGATTGCCACACGCTATGATAAAGGGGCAATAAACTTTCTATCCGCAATTTATCTGGCTGCTACCGTTATCTGGCTTAATTGATGACACGCCCTAAATGTTAGGCTAAATTGGTGAGAGTATAATTGAGGTGGCTACTTAATAAGTATTGACAATAGTTAAGTTTAGTAAATTTCATCAATAACTGAATTTTTTAAGGCACCATCCTCTGATTTGATCAGAAAATTGAAAAAACGAACGACCATTAATTATTATTACTAATCTGAAAAAGGGCTGATGACAGAGGTAGCTTAAATATAGTACTAATGTACTATATTTAAGCTACCCACTGTGCCAGTTGCGTAAGTCCTGTAATAATTAGATGCGGAAAGCGCACCGGATCTTTTCGGGCGGGCAGGATGCCCACTCTACTCCTATTCATTCGAAGACTGACGCAACGCCAATTAGGATGTTGGACGCCTGATTGAGAGCGCAAGCATTCTATCACCCTCTACAGATTAGTCTACAGATTCAAGCTGTCTTACCGTTGGGGAAAGAGCTATGGGGCTTTGAAGTTGCTATCTGGCCATGACTTCCGTCTAGGGTAAGGTCATTGCCTTTAAAGGTTTTTGCCCCACTCCCCTCTTGCTTAGCGATAGCTTCGTTGATGTATATTTCCTGCTTCGGCAGTGGGATCACAATCCCCTCTTGTTCAAATCTTTCTTTTATAATTCGGCTGATCTCACAATAGGCTGTCCAGTAATCCTGTTTCTTAGTATAGGCCATAAACCAAATGTTAACAGCATATTCAGCCAATTCCCCAGTGTCGATCCAAGGTGCAGGGTCTTCCAATACTAAAGGATGAGAGTTGGCAATATCCTTAAGAACTTGGATCGCTTGAGTAATACTATTGCTGTAGCTGATCCTTACCGTGAGGAACATAGCGCGGACGGGGCTACTGGTTTCGTTCTCAATAACGTTACCCCAGATTGAGTTGTTCGGGATAATAATGATTTTATTTTCATAAGTCTTGATTGTGGTGCAAACTAAGTTGACATCCTTAACCGTACCTTTTACCCCAGCTACTTCAATCATATCGCCCACGTCGAAAGGTTTATAGAGCAAGATCATTAACCCATTGGCAAAGTTACCGAGGGTATTTTGGAACGCAAACGCTACCACAAAACCAGCAGCTCCAATCATAGCCATCAGTGGACCAATACTGACCTCTAGGGCAGTGATACCTAAAATAATACCCACCACAAATAATCCTTGACGGGTTATCCTAACCACGAACTGACGGAGCATAGCTGACATATTCGGGAACATCCACAAAGATTTCTCGAGGACTGTCCCTACAATCAGGGAGAGGATGCTAAAGCCAGCGACAATTCCTAAAAATTTGCCAATGTTATTCGCCCAGCGCAGACCTCCTTCTTTAGACTGGAGCCAGCCGACGATGGTAATCCAGGTTCCTTGAGTGTCGGTTACGTCAACCTTAATCCCACTGATTGCATCGATGTATTTGTTGTACAACTCGACATCACCGCCTTTAGTTTCCAGCTCTTCAAGTACCACCTCAAAGCGATCGCTTAAAGCAGTGCGTTCCTCTCGCAGTGTGGTCATGTTGACCAGAACTTGCTTTTTAACTTCGGTCTTCGCTTCCACCGCTTCTTCTAGGTCTTGTTTGGCTTTGTCAAGTCCCTGTTCAGTCTTTTTCTGCTCTTGTTCATCAGTAACGATTTTGTTGCTAATTGTCCCAATCTTTTCTTGAACCTTAGCAACATCCTCGTTTGAAGTTTTTGCTTTATCTTTTTCCTTTTCAGTACTTTCAACTGCTTTATCAATTGCCCCTTGCAAGGTTTTATCATGCTGGGTCTTTTCCTCTTCTTTAACTGCTTCTTCTACTGACTCTTGAGCTTTTTCGAGAGCTTCCTGTGCCTCTTCAGCAGCTTTTAAAGCTTTAAGGCGATCCTCAGCCGATCCCTCAGTCTCTATTTTTTCCTTAGTGTCTGTCGCTTCCTCAAGAGCCTCTTTGGCATCTTCTAGGGCATCAACAGCTTCTTTAGTTTGTTGAAGCTCTCGATTTTTGCGCTTGACAGCAATTTCAGCATCGCTAAGTTCTTTAACTTTAGTTTTAAGCAAGAACATCCACGCTTTAGCTTCACCCTCCAGCTCATCTAATGTCAAGGGCTTGAGCATTAGCTCTAGCTCCTCAATCGGAATAGTTGGATCCTCAGTTGTAATTGCTTTCTCTAAGACTGAATTAGTGGTCTGTTTAGCTTGAGCAGGTAACCACCATGCCCCAACCATTAAGAGACTGCCAAATAAAATGCTAATTTTCTTATGTCGGTAACGAATCATTGGTTTTTCGTGTTAATAAGACGTTAATGAAGATGTAACCTGTATAGTTTGCTTGACTGTTGAGTGTTAACCAATGAAGATGTAACCTGTATAGTTTGGTTCACTGTTGAGTTTTAACCGTTGACTGTCAACAGTTGCTCCCCCCATTACCCCCGAAGATCGGCAGAGCTGTTTGATTCTTGATTTAGACTGAGGGGGGCAGAGCAGCAGAGCAGGGGAACCGAATTTTCCGCAAATATTCGGTTTTGACAGATTCTAATTCTCTGTATTTAACGAAGAAATGACGATCTCGAGGGCAGTCAATAGTTAACGTTTAACAGTAAACACTCAACAGTCAACAAGGTATAGATAGCCTTTTATTGGTTCAAATCGAGCCATGTCCTTATTGTTGCCCAATATTTTCCATCAATAAACATCTTGAACAAAAATTTTGCAAAATCTTTGCTGAATACCGACTCCGCTTTTATCACATCTTTATTTCCCTGGCTGATCATTAATTTTTCATGGCTGCCATCATCCATAGCTTATTTATCGGTAATGGTAGATTTACCAGCCGTATTTGGTATAATCTGCTTCTGTAAAACTCGGTAAAACCATTTATTTTTACTGGGCTGTATTCTTAACAATTCGTTGAATGCTCCTAGAGAAACAGAATACTATCAAATCCGGTTGAATAACCTACTTCCTGGTCAGGAGAGCAGGGGGAGCAGGGCAGCAGGAGAGCAGGGGGAGAAAGATTTTGTCTGGATATCGTAAGTGTGGGCAATTATCCGGAGGTAGTGATAAACATGTAGTGATGGCCAGGGCAAACGCATCTAATTTTTTTTGACAAATGACCAAGATTATGTATTGAGGATTTAACAGGGTGTAAGCTGTCTAAATAAGTAGTGATAGCCAAATCGCTTATTAGAGCTGATTCGTAAACTCGCTGTAATCCTTGTAGGATAAGGCTTGCGCTCAAATAGAACAATTGAACTATTTAATACCCAAAAGACAATCATAGCAAGGCTTTCAGACTTCTTAAGATTTACTTTACAAATCAGCTCTTAGTCTAATTAACTCAAATTACTATTAATTAATAGTTCCCCAAAAAGATTAAAATTTTAATTATGTCAAAATGATGGAAGACTAAAAATAAAATATAATTTATAGAAATACCTGACGGGGGGACAGAGCGGGTATAGCCATTGTTTAGCAAGGGATACAGCAGATGAAGCAAAAAAAAGATAGGTCAAATATAGTAACCCTGACCTATCTACCAAAAATGATAGCGTGCGCCATACCATAAAATCCTACGGTGCGTCTTGCATTTCGAGGAAACCTCGAAACTACGCACCGAAAAAATAAGCTGCATTACACCAGGTATTTGTTCCTGACCTTAGTCGTTGCCAGCCTACAATTGCTCAGACATGTCAAACTAGAAGTGTTAGCTGAAGCCCTGCCGTTAGCTATTTTGTTTGAGAGTCGCCCTTCAGAAATTACCAGTTCAATATCGTTTCAATCTGGTTTCCCTGTGTAAGTGCTCTGGTAGAAGAGATGTTTAAGCCGAACGATAGGATATATTTGGCGTATGACCGCACCAGTTGGGGGGTGATTAATATCTTGATGGTTAGCGTGATCTATGATCATCGTGCCTGGCCGATTTACATCGGAGTTCTTGGATAAAAAAGGCAGCAGTAATTTTGATGAGCAAACAGCTGTTTTGGGAAAAAGTCTTGGGTTACTCTCCAACTATAGGGTGGTGGTGTTAGGGAACCTTGGCCTTTCGGCCACGCTACGCGAACGGTGCGTCTTGCATTTCTCAGACATAAACCTTGGAGAGGGGAGCCTTATTTCATATAACTTAAAAGTATTACCCATAACCTGTCGCTATAAAGGCCGGAGACGAAACCTTCAACAGGGTCGCCTTTATGGGGGAAACGGTTTAGCATAAAAGGGTTGAGTCTTTGTGATAAGGCGACCCTGTTCTACGGTAACTTCAAACACTCTGTTACGGTAACTTTAAATAGTTGATTCTATTGTGTTATCACCATATTTGCTATCGTGACCAAGACCCACGCGGTGCGACCCCGGTCGGGTTTCCCGACGCAGGAAGTTACCGTAGAACAGGGTAGCCTTATTAAAAAGACTTAAACCTATGACTCACAGACTGCCAACTATAAAGGCTACCCTGTTCAAGGTTTCATCGTTGACCTAGGGAACGCGCACCAAGAGAAATGAATCATTATTCCTCATGGCTCTGCTGTTAATAAATTTAAGCCACTTAATAGTTTGACTTGATGAAAACCTTGGCTCCATAACAGCTTGCGTGATTTCGGTCACTATTGTTGAATAAGCGCGGAAATAATGCTAATTTAGCCTTGCCTATTTTTTGGCTTTTATTAATACTTTTTATTAAGTCAACGAACAAATTATAAAACACCATTGGATTGCTAACTTTGCTCGCCTTATAAAAAGTCGATATGTCTACCTCTATGCCACGCACATTCAAACCCTTGACTAAACTAATCATACTATTTTGAATATTATATAGCACAAATTATAACCATTTTAACAAAAATAGTTGCAATCATGGGCGAATTTAATTCGCCAACGGAAAGCGCACCTTTAGGAAAGTATTGAGGACTGGATAATCATCATTAGGTAATTTACCTACGTATCTTTTGACGATTTTTTGAAAATTATATATCATTGAAGCAACATTATTAAATTTTAATTTAGCCTCTATTTTATAAAATTATATGCTATTTGTATAGGTTTTTAACTATCATTCAACATTTCTGAACTAAGCCATGTTCGACTATCTACTCTCAGCGTTAGAAAGACTAAATAAATTACTAGAGCAAGCAGTAATAACAGCACAAGCTGTCTACGGTTCTCAAGCAGCTACTGACCCTTATCGAGGTCTTCGTATTGATCGCGATCAGGTCAAACAACTCCTAGATCGTGAACCAGGGATACCTTTGTTTGCAGTAGATGCAGAAAAAACTGAGTCTGATCAGACTAACAATACACCATTAAACTGGCTGAAACAGACTTTTGGTTTGTCTGAATTTGATTTAGACGTGATTCTGATTGCCCTGGCTCCAGAAATTGATTTAAGTTACGAGCGTCTGTATGCCTATCTTCAGGATGATGTCACTCGCAGGCGACCTAGTATTGATTTAGCCTTAAATTTACTATGTCCCTCTGCTGAAGCCAAACTGTTGCAACGAGTTCATTTTGCTCCTGATGCACCCTTAATCAAACATGGCTTACTTCATTTAATTCCTGACCCTCATCAGGTTAAGCCACCAATATTATCCTATTATCTCAAGCTAGATGATCAAGTTATCCATTTTCTGTTAAAACAAAAGAGTCTTGAACCGCGTTTAGAATCTTGGTGTCAATTGATAGATAGTCCTGCGGTTGAGGACAAGTTACCGATTAGGGATGACATTAAACACATACTTCCTAAGCTAGTCAAACACGCTCAAAATACCAGCCAGCCTCTACATCTGTATTTCTCTGGTTTACATTCTACTGAAAAACGCCGTGGAGCGATCGCCCTTGCCGCTCAACTGAACAAGCAGTTATTAATTGCGGATTTAGCTCAAGCTTTAGCAATTAAGGAAGAGTTTGACCAACTGCTAAAATTGTTATTCCGTGAAGCCTGTTTTCACGATGCTATCCTCTATCTAGAAAGTCTGGAAAGTTGGGATGCACTACAGACCAAAGAGCAGCATCTGTTATATAAAAGCTTACTTGACAGACTAACTGAGGCGAAAGGTGTGGTGATATTATCTGGAATACAGTCGTGGGTGCCAAAGTTGACCAATCTCCAGGGTGTGATTACTGTACCTTTTGCTACACCGGATTTTTACCAACGGCGCGTTTACTGGCAAGCTAGTTTAGAAACTAAAGGAATTGTACTTAGCGATCGCGACTTGGATACCCTAGCCAATCGTTTTACCTTGAGTTCAGCCCAAATAGCAGGAGCAGTGACAACTGCTTGTAATCAGGCTTTGTGGCGTGCTGCTGCCGAATTTGAAGAATTGCCATTAAACAGTACAATTAAGCCAACCCTAAATGACTTATTAGCAGCGGCTCGTGACCAATCTGGTAACAATTTAACTGAATTAGCCCGCAAACTTAACCTTAAGTATAGTTGGCAAGACATTATCTTACCCGCCGATCAACTTGCTCAGCTCAAAGAAATTTGTAATCAAGCCAAGTATCGTCATATTGTCTATGAAAAATGGGGCTTTCACCGCAAGCTGTCCATTGGCAAAGGATTAAATGTACTATTTTCAGGTCCACCAGGCACAGGTAAGACCATGGCGGCGGAAGTGATTGCTAATGAACTACAGCTTGAGCTATACAAAATTGATTTATCCCAGGTTGTCAGTAAGTACATTGGCGAGACTGAGAAAAATTTGAACCGCATTTTTATGGCTGCCGAAACAGCTAACGCTATCCTTCTGTTTGACGAGGCAGATGCTCTGTTTGGCAAACGCTCTGAAGTTCGAGATGCTCATGACCGCTACGCCAATATTGAAGTTGGGTATCTGTTGCAGAAGATGGAGGAATATGAGGGGATATCAATTTTGACAACAAATTTGCGCCAAAATTTAGACGAGGCATTTGTGCGTAGGTTAGCCTTTACAGTTCACTTTCCCTCACCAGATGAAGCTAGTCGTCGGCGCATTTGGGAGGGGATTTGGACTGAGGAAATCCCCTTGTCAGCAGATCTAGATTTTGAGTTTTTGGCACGGCAGTTCAAATTGAGTGGAGGGAATATTAAAAATATTGCCCTAGCAGCAGCTTTTCTAGCGGCTGAAGCAGGTAGTGCAGTGATGATGGAACATCTGTTACAGGGAACTCGGCGGGAGTATCAGAAGATGGGTAAGGTATGGAGTGATGGAATGCGATCGCTTAAATAATCCGGCCACGGTCAGTAGTGAGCCAGTTTTACACTAACGACTTACCTAGTGCGATTGTAAGCATTCAGCCGTTGGCCTTTGGCCAAGGCTGATAGCTGAATGCTTACGTGCTATTTACCTGATTAAGCCACAAGTATAATACTGTAATCCTTAGGCGATCGCGAACATATTATTGATCAAGTTATTTCTCTTTATTACTGTTATCTTATTTCTAGAATTATTTTAGCTTCCAAAAGAAGCTAAATTCAATTCCCAGACTGACGCCCTAATTCATACACACCACAGCTCATACAAGCAATAATCCCGATACTGATTGCCCAACTGTGTCCGAGGCTAATTTCCACGGCGTAGTTACAAACTGCACCAATGACTAAAAAAGGCAAAATGCTGACAATTGACGCATAGAAAGCGTTTTGAGATTCTCTGACCTTACGGGTTCGTTCAAATTCCTGAGCCGAGATGTAAAAGAATCCCTCAGCAAAGTTAAACCAGCGGTTCAATTGCTCCATAATCCATTGCCTCAAGGACGAGAGGCTTAAATATAGCGCTAGAGACCACAAAGATGCTCCTGCGATCGCTGTAGTATCCACCTCGAATCGGAAGGGCAAAAATTCAGTCAGCATCAGTTCACGGATAGGGTAGGCTGGGGCAAGTTCATGACTAAGTTAACCAACATTTAACATCTCTATTTGAGTTGATCGCTTTAGTGTTAACGGTTAACGGTAGACACGCGCACAGTAGACACGCGCACAAAGGTTAGTCAAAGGTCAACCCTTAACAAAAAATCTAATCCTTAAATTGTGCAAGTTAAATGTGTATTAGCCTCTTGAGGTATCTTAACAAAACTCAAGATTTTGATAAATACCTAAAACAACCCAAACACCCTGCTGATGGTAGGTGATCTGGAGGGATATAATTGACAATCAAACCGCTAAATCCTTCGCGTAGCGTCGGCTTTGGCGAAGATTACAGCAGGGGATTCTTAAGAGCATAAAACTCTTACTGGCTGATTCAAACAGCCTCTACACCCTCCGATAAAATCATCGGGCTTACTTGTATGTTTTTTTTATGGTTCATGTTTCTAGCAGAGGCTTTTCAGCTTGCACAAGAACCGGTGCTTTTTTCTGCGTAGGAGACGCTACGCGAAAGAGCGCATTAAATCAATTTATGCCAGATTTATACTAGCTAAAATTATCAAGAATCGCAATCAACTTGATCTTCAATTCCCAAGGGGCTGTGTGGGTCACCTGCGTCCGCACTTTATACGCCCCATCTCCCGCACTTGTCTTTGGGCTATAACGGGAGTCCCCAAGGAGTTGAATGATGGAAAGACCCCTAACTAGCTAAAGCCAGACTAGAACTAATGCGCAGTGGTTATTTATCAAGGCTTCTAATTTTCGCTGGACTGAGTTTAACAAGTTCAATCGGTTTAAGTACCCATTCGAGTTTCCCCAGCCAGCCAGTAACTGCATCAGAACCTCCCTCAACCTTGGTAGCCGGAGTAAGAAGTTTTGCCAAAGGGGGTTCCTTTCCCGTAGAAAACTTCCGGGGCTACACCTCTGGCTTCGGTTACCGACCCTCTCCTAGAGGTTCTGGATGGGAATTCCACCGAGGTTTAGACATAGCTGCCCCTGAAGGAAGCTATATCCGTAACTGGTGGAGTGGTAAAGTAATTAAAATTTCTGATGGTACTGCTTGCGGCACCTCAATAACTATCCAATCGGGCAAGTGGCAGCACATCTACTGTCACATGAAAGGATACGCAGTTAAAAATGGAGGTACTCGCTATTTAATTGACAACTCCGGTGGGATTCGGATCAAGGAAGGCCAACTGTTGCCTTCTGGAGCCAGAATCGGTCGAGTAGGGATGACTGGTCGTACCACTGGTCCTCATCTGCACTGGGGATTGAAGTATGGCAAGCAATATGTTGACCCAGCCCAGGTGCTGCGTGCAATGTATAAAACACGAGCTTGATTGGGACAAATGCTAATGGTTAATGGCCATTAACCATTAACCATTAACCATTAACATGTTTCAAACATGCATGCCTTTGATCGTTTAACTAGAAACTACGAAACTACCAATTGTTCCTTGCACATCTGGGTGTGTTCTTCTACAATTTTGCGTAACTGGTCTCCTTCGATAGTTTCTTGATCTATCAACAGGTCTACTAATCGGTCAATGATTACCCGATTTTCCCGGACTAACTGACGAGCATGGCCATGGCAATGCTGCACAATTGTGCGAACTTGGGCATCAATGTGGGCAGCAATTTTCTCTGAGTACTCAGCCCTATTAATCACATTACCCCCTAGAAAGACTTCTCCCCCTGGATCTTCTAAGGACAGAGGACCCAAATCACTCATTCCAAAGCGGGTTACCATCTGCCGTGCTCGCGAGGTAACTTGTCGCAAGTCCCCAACAGCACCAGTAGTCACTTCAGCCTCACCAAAAATTTCTTCTTCTGCCGCTCTACCCCCTAAAGCAGCAGTAATTTGGGCTTTGAGTTGAGCCCGAGTAATCAAACCTTGCTCTTCATCAGGAATATACCAGGTCAAACCACGGGCTTGCCCTCGGGGAATTAGGGTTACTTTCTGTACCGGGTCGTGATCCGGTAGGAGGGTAGAAATTACAGCATGTCCTACTTCATGGTAGGCAATTAATCGCTTATTCTTGCTGTCCACTAGAGGAGTGCCTTCCATCCCAGCTACCACCCGGTCAATAGCATCATTGATTTCGAGCATAGTAATGGCATCTTTGCGGCGGCGGGCAGTCAGGATTGCCGCTTCGTTGAGTAGGTTGGCTAAGTCAGCACCAGTAAACCCAGGGGTACGCTTAGCAACAGTTTCTAGACAAACCTCAGGGTCAATCTTTTTGTTGCGAGCGTGGACTTCCAGAATGTTATTCCTGCCTTTGTAGTCAGGGTAATCCACAATAACTTGTCTGTCAAAGCGTCCAGGACGTAATAGTGCAGCATCCAGGACATCTGGGCGATTAGTGGCAGCAATAATAATAATACCTGTGTTGCCTTCAAACCCATCCATTTCCGTGAGCAATTGGTTAAGGGTTTGCTCCCGTTCATCGTTTCCACCGCCAATTCCTGCTCCCCGTTGCCGTCCTACCGCATCAATTTCATCAATGAAGACCAAGCAAGGGGCATTTTCTTTGGCTTTTCTGAACAAGTCACGGACACGGGAGGCACCAACGCCCACAAACATTTCCACGAATTCGGAACCAGAGATGCTAAAGAAGGGAACTCCTGCTTCACCAGCGATCGCTTTGGCTAAGAGAGTTTTACCAGTTCCTGGAGGACCCACTAGCAGCACACCTTTCGGGATCCGTGCTCCAACAGCAGTAAAGCGTTCTGGTTGTTTGAGGAATGTGACAACTTCTTGCAATTCCTGTTTAGCTTCTTGAATACCTGCTACATCATCAAAGAGAACCCCGGTTTTGGCTTCCATCTGAAACCGTGCTCGGGATTTGCCAAAGTTTAAGGCTTGACCAGAATTACTCGCAGAGCGTCGCAGGATCATCATCAAGCCTGCTAGTAACAACAGAATGAAAAATAAGTTGGCAATTAGACCTAAAGCGGCTGAGTTATCCGCAGAGCGCCTAATTTCAGTGGGAACATTCTGTTGACGGAGTTCCTTGAGTAGCAAGGAGTTTTGATCGAACAAAGCAACTCGTTGAGGAGGTTCATTCTCATTGGACCCCTCTAAGCTAACTTTAGCAATCTTAGTGGCTTCATCGATTTCTATTTTAGTGACGTCCCCATTTTTAACTTTCTTTAATAGCTCACTATAGGTTAGAGATTTCTCTTGTTTAAGCTGTGCTTGGGCTGGGGTACCCAGTATCACCCCTTGCCAAAGGAGCAAACTGGCAGCAATACGCCAGAATTTGACTAACTTGCGCTTTTCCTGGGGTTCCTGTAATCTAACCTCAGGATTTGCCAGCGGCTGTGGAGAGGTGTTTACCTCTGCATTACCCATCCATGCTCTCATCCAGAAACGTTTCTTCATGGCTGTTTGCTCTTTGGTCTTGCCTTGACTCAACTCCTGGGTAAACCTAGTTAGGCTTCAATGAATTCACGCCCTTGAGTTGAAATTTCTTTCACTTTCTAGTCTAGCTCCCTAAAATCCGGCTTTAGCTGTAAGAAACTCATCTGAAGTCCGCTAGCATCGGTAACCTGCTCTTGCCTAGATGGGGTTTGCAAACCTCACCCTGTTTTTTTCTTAATCCTCTCTGCTGTAGATACCTTGCCTGGAACATCTCTACAAATGGTAACCATACAACTGGACACGAGATCACTAGTTGACCTTGTACTTTTGAGAGTCAACCATCAACCGTCAACATTCAACAAACATCTGATCAATTACACCGAAGTGGATGTCTTTATTTCTTCTACCTGATCTGAGGGGGTTGGCGGAACCTGGGGGATTTCCATTGGTACATCTTCCTGTTGGAGATCCTCTAGGGTAGTGACAAAATCTCTAATCCCTTGAAATTTTCCATAGACGGAAGCAAAGCGTACATAAGCCACTTCACTCTCCGAACGTAGGTAGCGCAAGACTAACTCACCAATTTCGTGACTGATGACTTCCCGACCAAATCGCTGTTGTAATTCTGCTTCAATCTCATCAACCAATGCTTCCAGGCGTTTTTGGAGAATGCCGGTTTTTTCACAAGCACGTACAATTCCCCGTAACAACTTGGAACGGTCAAATGATTCCCGCTTGCCATCCCGCTTGATCACAGTTATTGGCACAAATTCGATCCGCTCATATGTCGTGAAGCGATGTTTGCATCCCAAACACTCCCGACGTCGCCTCACACTTTTCCCTGCCTCAGTAGAACGAGACTCAAGAACGCGGCTCTCGGTGTGGTGACAAGAGGGGCATCGCATAAGATAATTTTGTTTTCTTGCTGAGTGGACTGATTGGCGGCAGATATTTGGAACGCCCTAAGAGTCGATACTGTCAAAATAACAATTATATGGAAGGTGAGCCGATATAGACCTATCAACTTCCCTATATCCTATAGGGTCATGCACAGGGTATTGCGGCTCAGAGCATCCACAGAACTGTTGAATTTCGATCTGAGTAAATCGAGGTAAACTACTTACCAATCTTAGGCGGTTCCCGAAAAGCAATGGCAAAAAATAGGGTGCCTAGGGCTAAGGTCAAGATTAAGATATAAGCAACTGATTCCATAGCTATAATTGTTGGTTATCTTCTCACTTACCAGTCTACCTTGCATAGACCACAGAAATAGCCAAAAGGCAAAAGAAAAATTTCTTTTCTTCTGCCTTTTGCTTTTAAGTCAAACTGTGATAAGAGATATTTAACCTCTAGATAGGCTCTGTCCTACGGGTACTCTTATCACCAAGCTTCTGGAAGAAGCCCCACTCGACTTGCTCTTCCTCTAGGTCAGGATCGACACCAGCAAACACATCTCGATAGAGGGTGCGTGAGCCATGCCAGATGTGCCCAAAGAAGAACAACAGAGCAAAGACAGCATGACCAAAGGTGAACCAACCCCGAGTACTAGTGCGGAATACACCATCAGAGTTTAAGGTTTCACGGTCAAATTCAAAGCCCTCACCCAGCTGAGCAGTACGAGCGTATTGCTTCACATCGAATGGGTCAGTAAAGGTTTGACCATCAAGAACTCCACCGTAGAAGCTAACTGTGACACCAGCTTGCTCGAAACTATACCTAGATTCAGCCCGTCGGAAAGGTATGTCCGCACGAACTACACCATTAGCATCGGTCAAAATGATAGGGAAGGTTTCAAAGAAGTTCGGCATCCGACGAACGGTCAGATCCCGACCTTCACTGTCTGTGAACACCGCATGACCTAGCCAACCTTCAGCAATTCCATCCCCTTTGTCCATCGGACCTGTGCGGAACAAACCACCTTTGGCAGGGGAGTTGCCTACATAGTCATAGAATGCCAGCTTCTCTGGAATTGATGACCAAGCTTCTGACAAGCTAGCACCATCAGCCAATTCAGCTTGTACCCGTTGGTTAATTTCCTGTTGGAAATAACCCTGATCCCACTGATAGCGAGTTGGACCAAACAGTTCAATTGGGGTGGCAGCACTGCCGTACCACATGGTGCCTGCTACTACAAACGCAGCAAAAAATACAGCCGCGATACTGCTGGAGAGTACCGTTTCGATATTCCCCATCCGTAGAGCTTTAAACAATCGCTCTGGTGGTCGTACTGTTAAGTGGAATAAACCGGCAATAACCCCAACAACACCAGCAGCGATATGGTGAGCGACAATACCTCCAGGGTTATAGGGGTTAAAGCCTGCTGGTCCCCATTCTGGTGCGATGGGTTGAACACTACCAGTGAGACCATAGGCATCAGATACCCACATCCCAGGACCCCAAAGCCCAGTCAAGTGAAAGGCACCAAAGCCAAAGCAGAGTAAACCAGATAAGAACAGGTGAATGCCAAAAATTTTTGGCAAATCGAGAGCTGGGTCGCCACTCCGTGGGTCTCTGAACACATCTAAATCCCAGTAAACCCAGTGCCATACGGCAGCCAGGAACAATAAACCAGAAAGGATAATATGAGTTGCAGCGACACCTTCAAAAGACCATAAGCCAGCATTGGTTACGGTTTCACCAGTGATACTCCAGCCCCCCCAGGAATCAGTAACCCCTAGACGAGCCATAAAGGGCATGACGAACATCCCCTGACGCCACATCGGGTTAAGAACCGGGTCACTCGGATCAAAAATTGCCAATTCGTACAGGGCCATTGAACCAGCCCAGCCTGCCACCAGGGCTGTATGCATCAAGTGCACAGCTAGCAGACGTCCTGGATCATTCAGGACGACCGTGTGTACTCGGTACCAGGGTAGTCCCATTGACTACGCTCCTCCTAATATAGAGTTTTTACTTCGACGCTTCTTTTGATCAGTATGTTAGAAATCGCCTTGAAATCTCCCCCGCTTCAAACACAGAGGATTCTAAGAGTCACGTTGTTCGAGGGGTTAAAAACCTAATCTGACAACGCTTACGGTATGATTTCTTTAATTTGACACTGTTTGGAGAGCTTTCAAGCTCTCCGACCGACCTTGGTTAGGTGTGAACCTAACTGTATCGCTACTTGGGTAGCCACCCTAGATTTTGCCATTGGCAACTTAGGTAGGACAAAGTATGTATGAAACTAAAGTTTGTTTAAAGAAGTGTAACTATTGTTAGAGCCGATTGCAAGCGAACGGTCATGTTCTCAGCTTAGGGTCGGAAGCCTAAAACCAGCTATATTGCGCAAATTTCCCTTGTATTTGCCTAAATTAAAGCAATATAGCTTCTAAAATCTAAAAATTTTCAAATTCAGTCCGGTAGCCTCTTGACTAATTAGCAATAGTCGGACACAAATCAAAATGAAAAAGGTATGTTGAAAGGAAAAAGGCATAAGCATAGGACTTATGGCAAGTTGAGTTCAAACCATATCACCTAAAGCACTTAAGAGGGCAGGGGGAATAGGGGGAAGAGTCCAGAGTTGGGGAAAGCTGGGGCTAAAAGGGTTAGTAAACAGCTAGAGAAAATGTCGCAGAGTCTACCAAAAACTCTTATTATTTGTTAGACTTAAATTAGGGTAACACCGACAGGGATTATTATGTAACTTAAATTAAAGCCGAAAACCAAGGGTTTAATAGTTGCGGTTACATCCCGGTGTTAGACTTTTTTGACATTTTTATGGCGCTCGCGGGATATTCCCGAGAGCTTTGGGAGATACCCCCTGGATGCTATTGCATCTTGCCTTGGCGAGCCTTGGTCTATCTTGGTAGACTTTGGTAGCTAAAAAGTATCGGGATATAATTGGTTGTATTACTCATCCAGTTGTAGTTGCGAGCCAAGAAATTCGCCACGATCACAGCATCAGTGCGGGGGTTAGTGGACAGTATCAAAAACTTGTCCAATATCTACCATAAACTGCCAATCATTGGTAGTATTGACCGATGAGTTGAGTCCTACTTCGTAAGGCGGTCGAACTTACGGGATTATCCAAAAATAAATTGAGGAAGTACGCAGATAATGGCACAATTGATTCACTCACAACAGAAGGGGGGCATAGATTGTTTGACGTTGAAAACTACATCAAGCAATCAAAACCCAAGCATGATTACACAATCTGCTACTGTCGGGTCAGCTCAACAAAACAACGAGATGACCTTGACAGGGAAATCGCCTATATGCACTCACTCCCAGACTGCGAAATCATCAAGGACATCGGATCGGGGCTTAATTTCAAAAGATTTGGGCTTAAAACCATACTGGATAGACTTATGCGAGGAGATCAATTCACGCTTATTGTTGCCTGTAGAGACAGACTCGCCCGGTTTGGGTTTGAACTTGTACAGTACCTGGTCGAATCCAACGGTGGAAAAATCGTGGTTCTCGACAACCATGAAAGTTGCCTACACTCAGAGCTGGTCGCGGATCTTCTCTCCATTGTTCACCTCTTCAGCTGTCGAGTCCATTGACTCAGGAAGTACGGTAAAAAAATCAAAGAAGATCAAGATTTACCTTGATAAAAGCCAGAAACAGATGGTTAATCAATGGCTTGGAGTTTCCCGTTATGTTTTTAATAAGACCGTCGAGATACTTCAAGATGGCTCAGTAAAGGCTAACTGGAAACGGATCAAGACTGAGATTCTTAACAATCTCCCTGAGTGGTGCAAGGCAGTGCCTTATCAAATTAAGTCTATAGCGATTAAGGATGCCTGTACCGCCATCAGGGAAGCCAAGAAAAAATACCAGAAAACTGGGCAGGTCAATCGAGTTCGGTTTAGGTCTCGCAAAAACCCCGTCCAGTCTTGTTATATTCCTAAATCGGCTGTTACAGCTATTGGTATTTATCGCACAAAATTAGGCGAGTTAAGCTTTACTGAATCGCTACCAGATCACATTTGTGATTGTCGATTAACTAGCACCAACGGGAACTATTATCTAGTAGTTCCCTACAAAGCAGCCCCAAAAAAAGCCGAGAATCAAGGTAGGGTGGTTGCGCTCGATCCCGGTGTGAGAACCTTTTTGACATTCTTCAGCGAAAACTCTGTAGGGAAGATTGGTGAAGGAGATTTCTCTGGCATCCAACGCCTATGTGCTCACCTAGACAAGTTGGTTGGTAAAATCAGCTTTTCTAAAGGAAAGCAAAAGCGAAGAATGAAAAAAGCTGCCAGAAGAATGACTATCAAGATACAGAATCTAGTCAATGAACTGCATCACAAGGCGGCCAGGTTTTTGGTTGACAACTTTGATGTGATTTTACTCCCTACGTTCGAGACATCCCAGATGTCAAAACGTGGGAGTCGCAAGATTCACTCAAAGACTGTTCGCAATCTGATGAACTTGGCTCACTACAGGTTCAAGCAGTTCCTCAAGCACAAAGCTTTCGAGACTGGAAAGCAAGTCCTGGATGTGTGCGAAGCCTACACCAGCAAAACTGTCAGTTGGACAGGTGAGCTGGTCAAGATTGGTAGCAGCAAAATTATCAAATCAAAAGTTGATGGTCAGAGAATGGATCGAGATCTAAATGGCGCTCGTGGAATATTTATACGAGCTTTGGTAGATACACCCTGGATGAGAAATCATCTTGCATTGGCGGGCTAATATTTGCTTTTGGTAGATATTGGTAGCTAAAAAGTATCGGCTATTGATATGCACTGGCTATTAGGCTCCAATCCTATGGCTAGGGTTTTTTGATTAACTGCTAACCCTAGCTATAACTTTGATCACAAGTCGCAATCAAAAGTATTACTTCCTCATCTTCCCTATCCTCACCCTCTTCACCCTCTTCTTCCTTGTCCCCTGGTGCCTTTTCCCTGTATCAGTTAACCTTTGCCCCCTACCATGATTTCAGTATTTGTCATCGCTAAGCGTTCGATAACTTGCTCAGCAGTGATCAAGCGTTTTAGGACAACTTGACCAATAGTTTTTGCTGACTCAGGTGAAGTGTTAGGCATGGGTTTGACTTCAACCATAACCACAAGGTCTTCAACCTGATAGAGCCACAATTTTTCTCCTTGCTCTAGGATAGAAAGGTTCATTTGCTTAATTTCTGGCAGGCGTCGCCAAGCGTTTTCGTTCCAAAGACCTCCAAACTCCCAAACGCGCCCGACTATCCAGCCTTCCGATAAAAAGAAATATTTCACGTTGCTCTTCGCTAATCCTGCTCTATATTTCTATTTTCCACTCAAATTGAATTTTTCAGCTTAAATTGACGATTTAATTCAAATTTTATGCAACAACTGCAATTGGTGAATTTCAGGACTTACGCACCAAGCTTGGGGTGCATCTCATCTTTGTAAAAAAGAAGGGAAGTGCCGGAAGTGTCGGAAGCGTGGGGATTTTAGGGAGGGTGGGTAGTGTAGGCAGTTTGGGAATTTTATTAGAATTTTTGTTTAATTGCAAAAATGAGATGCACCCCCAAGCTTGTCGGTTAAGACTAGGTGTGGGGTGTAGTGGAAATTTATAGAATTTGACAAAATCATCAGTATATGATTTACAGCAGTCAGCTAAGGCGCTACAGATGGTGCTACTTGAGCTGCTATCAGCTATCAGCTATCAGCCAATTTCTGATCAAGATCAGGGAGTTATCCTTAAAGGAGGTATTGATATTTTTGTTCTCAAAGGTTAATTTTAGGTAAGCATATGCTTACAAAGCATTTTTACTTGACCATAGTTTTTTTATGTAGCTGCTTTGGGTATCGATTTATGGGTAAAATAATCGATTTATGGGTAAAATAATCGATAATCCAGATAAAAAAAAGGACAATAAAAGCCAATCAAATTCTTATATAACCTGGCTTTATAAGCTGTTCGGCATTTAAATTGGTATAATAAAAATTAATAAATAACCCAATAATAGGAAATATGCCAGCAAAAAATTATCTGACACAAGAGCAAAAAACAATACTTCAAAAAGCCTTAAAAATAGAAGAAAATGGAAATATTAGAGAACG